>JAAUTF010000139.1 GCA_012031775.1 Candidatus Altimarinota bacterium
GGCGTTGTCATACGCATACGCGCTGAGTCGCGCCGTTGCCGCGCGTGACGGTGTCGAGCCGCCCGACGTTATCGTACCGGTAGCTCGCCAGTGTGCTTGCGCCCTGCTGCACCGTTTTGAGCTGGCCATCACCCCAGTAGGCGTAGGTGATCGCGCTCCCATCCGGGTAGCGCAGCTGCGTGCGCTCGCCGCGGGCGTTGTAGCCATAGCCCACCACGCCCGTCACCGGCGCGGTGATGATCGCCGTGCGCCCGAGCGCGTCGTGATCGAAGGTGGTAGTGCCGCTACCGTCGGTCAGCGTGGTGCGCCAGCCGAGCGCGTTGTAGCCCATGCTGATCGGCGCAGTCAGTTCGCTCGCATCCATCCCGATCGGGCGATCCAGCGCATCGTAGGCATAGCTGACATCGTAGACCGCGCCGCGTGGGTCGTCGGTGGCAGTCAAACGCCCGGCGCGGTCATAGGCATACTGCGTGACCTGGTTCAGCGCATCGGTGCTGCGGATCTGGCGGTCGGCGGCGTCGTAGCCCATGCGCCGCATGTGGCCGTTGCGTCGGTGATGCTGACCCGGTTGCCCATGCGGTCGTAGGTGTAGCGGGTGACGACGTTGCAGGGGGCGACTGTGCAGGCACCATCGGCGGCGTTCTCGGTCACTTGCACCAGGTTGTCGCGCAGGTCGTAGCAAAGCGCGTCGTGCGCCCGGCGGCATCCACCGTCGCCACCCGCCGCCCGGCCATATCGTAGACCGTGGTGGTGCGCAGATCTTGGTCGGTTGGCTCGTTCGCGCCGACCACGCCATCCTGGTAGTGCTGGATCTGCGTCGTCACGCGGCCCAGGCCATCGACCAGCAGCACGCTGTCGCGGCCATCCGGTGTCGCCGTCCAGCGCAGCGTGCCCGTCCCGTCGTAGCCATCCGCCGCGTGCGGTTCTCGGCATCGGTGCTGCTGATCGTGCGGCCCAGCGCATCGTAGCTGGCGTTCGTGGTCACGTCGGTGGCGTCGGTCGTCGCAAGCACCCGACCCAGCGCATCATAGGCCTGCTGCGTGGTCACATTGGTGTCGCTGTCACTAGGACCACCGGCAATATAGTTGCGCGTCGTCGCCAGCGTGCGCCCGACGCCATCGTAGCTGCTCTGCGTCACATAGCCCAGCGCATCTTCCATCTCAAAGCCGCGCCCCAGTGCATCGTAGCGCGTGGCGCTCGGCACGTTGCGATCCGGCAGCAACGGGTCGAAGGCGGCGCAGTTTGTGGTGACCGCCGCGCCGCTGCTCGTGCGGCAGTTCTGGATGGTTTGCACCACGCGGCTGGCGGCATCGTAGACCAGGCTGCTGAAGCGGCCCAGCGCGTCTTCGCTCGCCTGCACGCGGCCCACCGCGTCGTAGTGCGTGCGGCTGATCACATCGGTGTCACTGCTGCCCGTCGCCGGGTTGCCATCGACGTAGGTGCGTGTCACTTGCACCTGCCGCCCCAGCGCATCGTAGCCGAAGACCGTGACGCGGTCACGATCCGGTTCGGCGGCGCTGTACACCCCATCGACATAGCCATCGATCACGCGCTCGACCCGGCCATCCGGGCGGTAGCGCGTCACCTGAATGTGATCGGTATCGGTGATCATCGCCCAGGACGCATTGACCGCATCGACCGTCAGCGGGTCGCCGTTCTCGTAGTTGAGCGTGACGGTGATCGGGCGATTGAGCGCATCGTATTCGGTGTACGTCCAGCGCCCCAGGGCATCGCGCTCCCAGATCAGGTTGCCGTTGGTGGTGTAGGTGCGCGTCGTCTGTACATTGACATCCGGCCCCGCCGCGACGCCCGGCTGATAATTGAGCGTGACGGTGATCGGGCGGCTGAGGGTATCGTATTCGGTGTAGGTCGTGCGCGTCGTGGCGGCGCTGAATTGCTCGGTCGTCGGGTCGAAGGTGCCGGTAAGAATGCCGGTCTGGGTGACGTGCGTGGTGCGCCCCAGTGCATCGTAGCCGTACAAGGTGGCGATGTTCTGCGCGGGCGCGCTGCGGTCGAAGGGCTGGAAGACCGGCAGGTCGTTGCTATCGCGCTGGAAGGGCACGAGATTCTGCGCCGTCCAATCCACGCGGCCATCGGTGGCATAATGCGTGACATCATAGCGCCCAAGCGCGTCCTGCACCCAGACCTGCCGCCCCAGCTTGTCGTAGCCGTAGCGCGTGATGAGGTCTTCGTCCGGTGCGGCGGCGGTGAACACGCCATCGCGATAGTTCGGGATAGTGGCCGCGATCGTATCGTCGGCGTTGTACTGCGTCACATCGGCGCGCTCCAGCGGCGATCCGACGCCGACGGTGGTCGTCACCACGCGCCCAAACGTATCGTAGCCATAGGTCGTGCGCAGATCGGCGTCGGGCGTGGCCTGGTCGTAGCTGCCATCCACGTAATTGATCGTCACCGCCGTGCGCTGGCCGAGCGCATCGTATTCGTAGCGCGTGCGGACGCCATCCGGGCTCACGGTATCTTCGAGCCAGTGCTGGCCGGGGTAGCGCAGATTGGAGGTGTAGATCGTGGTGAAGCCGGCGAAGGTGCCGGTGATGTCGGTTGTCTGGCGGACGAGGTTATTGGCCGCATCGTAGGCCATAGTGGTGCGGCGGCCCATGGTGTCGGTGATGACCACTGGGCGCTGCAACGCATCGTATTCGGCGGCGGTCGTCTGCCCCAGCGCATCGGTGATGCGGCGCGGTTGGCCAAAACTATTGAACGCGGTCGTGGTGGTGTTGCCGTTGCCATCGCGGACCGTGCCGGGCGCAAAGGTGGCGTCGTAGTCGCTCGCCGCAACCGTGACGCCGTTGATCGCCTCGCCCGCCTTCGTCGAATCCGGGCCATAGCGAAAGACCTGCTCTTCGATGAGCACATCGCTGGCCGAGCGCGTTGTGATCGTGGTTTGTTCCGCGCTATAGTCGAAAGAGAGCTGCTGGCCATCCTGCAAGCGCTGATATGTCACGCGCCAGGCGTCCATCTGCAATCTATAGTTCATCTGCTCGACGACCTGGCCGAGCGGGTTAATGATGGACGTGAGCAGATGATCGGCGAGGTCACCATGCTCGTTGTAGCGATACGTCGTCGTGCGGCTCATGGTATCGGTGACGCTCACTAGGTCGCCAAGCGCGTCGTAGCCGTAGCTGAACGTACGGGAACCATCGCTCACGCCGGTGATGCGATCCCGGGCCGCATTGTAGCTCAAGACGAGTTTGCGCTGCGGGGCTAGCGTATCGGCGATCTGCAGCAGGCGGCCATCGCTGGCATCATAGCTCAGGGTCAGCGTGCGACCCTGCGGATCGCGGATACTGGTGAGCGCGCCCGTCGTGGCGTTGAAGACATACTGTGACTGGTCGCGCAGGGTTTGCGTATAGACACCATTGGCACGCACCAGCGCATCATAGATGCCGGGGTAGGTGGTAAAGGTGCCATCGCCATTGTCGGCAAAGCGGAAGCGGTTGCCCTTCGGCGTGACAATGACCACCAGGTCATCTTCACCACCGGGCATGGTATCGGTGAGCAAGCGCGCCGCATAGGGATGTTGCCAACCGGGGCCAAGGATACTGGTGGCGGTGATATTGCGGCTATTGTAGGTGCGCCCCCAGGCCAGGGCTGGCCCTGGCGAGGCCAGCTGCAAGTCGGTGTGGCTCGTCCAGAAGGCCCCAGTATGCGTATTGACGGGGTGCTGCGTCTGATCCTGACAAACGGGGCAGCGCTCCGGCGGGTTCAACTGGTCGTCGGGGACGGTCGGCATACCATACGCGCGGAGTTCGATAATAGCTGCTTTATCGATTTCATAAATCCCTTCACCATCACTGAGGCCACCAGTCACCGTCACCCGTAAATAGCGACCAACGCCCTGCACCTTATCACTAGTTTGCTTCGCATCATTCACCGTGGCATTGTTGCGGGTGACCAGATCGGTAAAATCAACCCCGTTATCGCTCACTGAGAGCGTGTAGCTCATGGAAATGGTGGTAAATCCCCAATCGACAATAACTTTAGTAATAGTATAGGTGTTTTCAAAATCCACCCGCCACCAACCGGGAAGTCCCTCCCCCAGCCAATGTGTGTCTATATCACCATCATTGGCATAGCGTGGCTCAAAGTAATAGAATTCTCCAGGCGGATATTCAGAATATGATGTATCATGTGCCGTCGCCGGTTTGCCCTCGGAGATCGGCGTATCGGGGTCGCTTTGCTGCGCGAGCACCGTGTTGGCGGGCGCGGCGACGCTGCTGGCGCTATCCTCGGGCGCGCGGCACGAAATCAGCAGGCGGAATGCTAGCAGGCGAAGCGGGCGGTATTGCAAGTGCAGCAGCGGCGGCGGTGAGATCTTCAGGCGCTCAGCACCGGCACGATCGACGCTGCCGAATTCACGAACCCGGTGGATGAGGAGCAGCTCGGCTTCAACAAGGCCGCCGACTTCTACTATATGCCGAGTTGGTGGGAGCCAGGTGCCACATTACACGTTTTCATCAACCGCAGCGAATACGAAAAGCTACCCGACCTCTATAAATTCGCTATTCAGGCCGCAGCTCACGAGGCTGATCGGCGCAGTATTGCGCAGTACGATGCAGAGAACGCGGCTGCGCTAAAGCGCCTGGTGGATGGCGGCACGCAGGTGCGTTTCTATAGCGACGAGATCATGGCGGCAGCGCAGACAGCTGCCTTCGAGCTTTACGGTGAGCTGAGCAGCAGCAGCCCTGCCTTTAACAAGATCTACACCGAGTGGCGCACGTTCCGCGACAGCGTGTATTCCTGGCACCAGACGAACGAATATCGCTTTATGAACTTCGTCTATAACAACCCCGCTGCGTCGTAGAAGCGCTTTGTTGCCCATTTTGTATTAGGCGAAGCGTGATCCATAGTTTACAACTATGTGCATTATGGATCACGCGTAACTCGGGTGAGATTAGTCTCTTGGCGGAGGGCCTGTGAATCTGCTCTTGCGAATTTCGCGCGGCATCGACAACACGATCGATTTTATGGGCCGCAAACTGGCCTGGCTGGTGCTGCTGATGCTGCTGATCGGTGTGTACAACGTCATCGCGCGCTATGTCGGCTCGGCCATCGGCGTTAATCTGACCTCGAATGCGCTGATCGAGGCGCAATGGATGCTTTTCTCGGCTCTCTTCTTCCTCGGGGCGTCTTATGTGCTGCGCCATAACGAACATGTGCGGGTGGATTTTCTCTATGGCAACTGGGGGCCGCGGCGACGCGCCTGGGTAAACTTGCTTGGCACGATCCTCTTTCTGCTGCCCTTCTGTATCGTTGTGCTCTGGGTCTCCACGCGCCCGGTGCTGATCTCGTGGGGATGGAACCCGCTGACCAGCCAGTGGCGCACCTGGGAGGTATCGCCCAACCCGGGCGGCCTGCCGTACGCCCCGGTCAAATCGCTGATCCTTATCGGCTTCAGCCTGCTCTTCGCTCAGGGGTTGTCCGAGATCATCAAGAACGTGGCTATCTTGCAAGGGCGCTTGCAATCGCACGAGAAAACGCTGGAGGAAACCTTTGCCCAGGGCGCGCTTTTGCCGGGCAGAGTGCCGGAGAGCACAATAAACTAGTGCAATTGCAGATTTGGCACGCCAACGATGGCCGAACATGTCGCCTGGATCTGCACGCGGACAAAGAAGGATTACGGTAATGGTAACGGGCTTTGAATGGCTGGCGCTCTTGATGTTTGCCGGGATGTTTCTCTTTCTCTGCTCTGGCTACCCGGTGGCGTTTAGCTTTGCCGGCACGGCGATGGCATTCGGCCTGCTCGGCCTCGCCTTCGGTGCGTTTAATACCAGCCTGGTGAATGCGCTGCCGCAGCGGTTCTTCGGGACAATGTCGGACTTCACGCTGCTCGCGATCCCGTTCTTCGTCTTTATGGGCATCATCCTGGAGAAATCGGGGATCGCCGAAGAATTGTTAGAAGTGATGGGCATTCTTATGGGGCCGGTGCGCGGCGGTCTGGCGCTCGCGGTGATCATTGTCGGCACCTTGCTGGCGGCGACCACGGGTGTGGTGGCGGCCAGCGTGATCGCCATGGGCCTGATCTCACTGCCGATTATGCTGCGCTACGGTTATAACAAGGCCGGTGCAACGGGCGTGATCGCGGCTTCGGGCACCATGGCCCAGTTGATCCCGCCGAGCCTGGTGCTGATCGTGCTTGGCGATCAACTCGGCGTAAGTGTGGGTGATCTCTTTGTCGGCGCAGTCATACCTGGCCTGATGATGGCCAGCGTTTTCGCAATCTACATCCTGGTGCGCGCCTATGCCCAACCCAATTATGCGCCCGCTCTGCCGCCTGAAGCGCGCACCCTCAGCGGTGGCCCGCTCTTGAGCCGGGTGATGACGGCGATGGTGCCGCCGCTGCTGTTGATAACGCTGGTGCTCGGCAGCATCTTCTTCGGCATTGCCACGCCTACCGAAGCCGGGGCGCTCGGCGCGCTCGGCGCACTTATCCTCGCCTTTGTGCGCCGTCGTATGACGGTGCGACTCCTGCACGAATCGTTGGATTCAACACTGCGCAATACCGCGCTGGTCGTCTTTATCCTCTTTGGTGCCACCTTCTTCTCGCTGGTGTTCGATGGGCTGGGGGCAGCCGCTTTATCGCCGATTTTCTCACGAATTTGCCGGGCGGTGTGGCGACATTTATGGTCTTCAGCATGGTATTTATCTTTTTGCTCGGCATTTTCCTGGAGTTTTTCGAAATCTGTTTTATCGTCATCCCAATCTTTCTGCCAGTAGTGCAGGCGCTCGGTATCGATCCGGTGTGGTTTGGCGTGCTGATGGCGATCAATCTGCAGACGGCTTTTGTCTCGCCGCCGGTCGGTTTTCGCTCTTCTACTTGAAGAGTGTCTCGCCGCCCGAGATCACTACCGGCGACATTTACAAGGGCGGTTTCCAGTTTATGTTTCTTCAGCTGGCGGTGCTGCTGGTGGTGGCCTTCTTTCCTGGCACCGTCACCTGGTTGGTCGGGCTTAGCGCGAGTTGATGCTGAGGCGGAGGCGGTATGTATACGCATATTCTTGTGCCGCTCGACGGTTCACCGCTTGCGGAGCAGATTTTGCCGCATGTGCGGGCGCTGGCCGAGGTGGGCAGCAAACCAAAGATCACGCTGCTGCGCGCGGTGCCGCGTGAGTACCCCGATATCGTTGAAGGTGAGACAACGAACAATGTGGTCGATCCGATGACACGGCTGCTCAGCGATGCCCGCAGTTACCTCGAGCGCACGGCGGCCCTGCTGCGTAGCGAAGGCCTCGCGGTGGCGGTGGCGGTGCTGGTGCGCCAGCCAAGCGATGCGATCGTCGAGTTTGCCAACCGCGAGCAGGTGGATTTGATCGCCATAGCGACACACGGGCGCGGTGGGGTCGGTCGGCTCGTCTTCGGCAGTGTGACAGAGAAGATCATGCACTTGACGCCGGCACCGATGCTGGTGGTGCGGCCACAGGTGTAGTGCGATTGCGGATTGCAGCGTGTAGCTTGTAGTCAAGCTATACGCTACAATCCAACATGGTTGTTGTCCACGGGGCGGTTAGATACGAGGCCAGCCCCAAGGTGCGAAGCTACCGTTTATCTGCCAGCCACTCAGTTCCCCCAGTTCCTCCCCTCAGAAGCAGACCGTACTTCCTCTTGTTACTATAGCGCTGGGTAGAAGCATTGAGCCATACATCTGGGGTGTTGTGGGCAGCTTCGCTGCCCACAACACCCCAGACGAAGCTCATCGTTGTGCTCATCGCTGTAAGTACCCTATTTATACTTTTTGTATACCGGGCGAAAAGCAAAAGGTACAAAATAACTTCGAATTGCTTTCGCTCTCTTGACAAGCTGGCTGCTGACGTGTAGAATGAGAGCGCTTTCATTTTTCGCGCTATAGTGATAGCTTATCTGCCAGGGCATCTGGCCCGATAAGTTCTGTCAGTGAGGACAGCTCATGCGCCGATCGATGTTGCGATTACGCTCCTGTACCGCTCCCCCGAAGCACCACACGACCAACCTTAAGCTCTGATTTTACTGATTCTGACGGGCTAATTTCTCCATTACATACGCTGCGCATCACAAAATGCTGCCGCCGCTCTAAGCGTTTCCGCGCGTGAGCGACGGTGGATGCGAGCATGCCACCACTTGTCACATCCAACTTACTCGATTGAATGCGGTTTCAACTTCTGGCCACGTCTTGCGCCTATGAGCCGCGCTAGGGCGCGGTAGCACTGCAATCTTAGAGGAGGTCTTATGCACCGCCGTATCGTTTATCACCGTGGGCAGCGTGCCCAGCGCCCGCTAAGCATCCTGCTCGCCATGCTGCTTGTCTTCAGTACACTGGTAGCGGTCAATTTGCCGTTCAGCAACACCAGCGTGCAAGCGGCGACCTTCCCCGGTAAAATCGGGGCCGAGGTTAGCACCCCCGAATTTGTCGATATGATCGAGATGACGCGGCCCTTCGAGGGGATCTCAGGCGGTTCGGTGCCGATCGACACCTTTGGCTGGCCGCTCAGCGACGCACGCACCGTCGTCTTCGACCAGCGCCCGGTGGCCGCATGGCTGGGCGTGCAGAATGTCGACGACCCGGAGCGCTACCACGAGGATATGCGTGGGACGTATAAGCTCTCGTTTACCGGGCAGGCGCAGATCAACGCTGGCGAGGACAACGGCTCCTTTGCGGTGCAGAATCAGCAGTACGATGCGGCCAGCAACACAACGACGGCGGACATCGTGCAGTACCCCGGCAAGTTGCTGATGATTCTGAATTTCAGCCAGACGCGCTTGAACCCCGGCGATGCGCCGGGCACGGGTATTAAAGATGTGCGCCTGATTCGCCCCGGCTACGACCCGGCGAATCACCCCACGTTTACCGAGCGCTACCTACGCCACTTCGAGCCCTACAGCACGCTGCGTTTTATGGGCTGGCTCAGCATTAACAACAGCAATACCTTTTACGGCGATGCAGACAATACGCTGGAGTGGGACGAGCGCCACACCCCTGCCGACGCAACCCAGCAGGATATCGATCTCGGCCCGGGCGACAAGGGCAAATTCGGCATCGCCTGGGAATACTTGGTCGAGCTGGCCAACGAGCTCGATAAAGATATCTGGCTGCCGATGCCGGTGGCGGCCTCGGAGGAGTATGTGCGCCAGGTGGCGACGCTGCTGAAGAACGAGCTCGACCCGGGATCACCGTCTACCTGGAGCATAGCAATGAGGTCTGGAACTTTGGCTTCGGCCAGTACACCTACAACAAGGCGCTTGCCGAGCAGGAGGTGAACGCGGGCGGATCGAACCTCAACAGCGACGGCAACAGCGATGTCGAAGAGTGGGCGCGCCGCCGCCACGCGCGCCAGGTGAAGCGCATCGGCGACATTTTTGCCGAAGTCTTCGGCGGGCGCGAGCGCCTGCGCCCGGTGCTGGCGCACTGGTGCTGCCGGAGCGCATCCCCGAGTACGAGCGTATGCTCACCTGGTTGAACAGCCAGTACGGCCCGCCCGCCGACTATCTCTACGCGATCAGCGGTACGGCCTACTTCAACGAGAAGGGCGCGCCCGCCGATGCCAGCGTGGCCGAGGTGCTCGCCGCCTTGCAGCGCGACAGCGATAACGGCAAGGCCTCTACGCAGCGGCTCGTCGACATCGCCACAACCTGGAACCTGAAGTACGTGGCCTACGAGGCTGGCCCCGACAATGGTGGCGGCTCGACCGAGAACATCGGCAACCGCGTGCGCGCTTTGCGCGACCCACTGATGCGTGAGCTGGTGCGGCACCATATCGAAGATAACTACTTCGCCACCGGTGCCGATCTGTTTATGTACTTCACCTCGCGGGGGACGAACCAACGCTTCGGTCTCTACGGCGCAACCGAGGATTTCAACGACCGTTTTACGCCGCAGCTGCTGGCGCTCTACGAACTGCTGGGCCAGGATCTGCCCGCTAGCGGCGGTGGCTTACGCTCCTTCTTCTACAACAGCACCGATCTGAGCGGCACACTGGCGGCGCGTCGGCTCGATCCGCGCATCGACTTCGATTGGGGCACCTTTAGCCCGGCCTGGGACACGGTGGTGAACCCGGATAATTTCAGCGTGCGCTGGACGGGCCAGATCGCGGCTCCGCAGAGCGGCGAGTATGTGTTCAGCACCGTCGCCGATGGTGGCGTGCGCCTACGCATCGCCGACGAGCTGCTGATCGAGCGCTGGAGCGACGACGATGTGACGACGGACAGTGCCACCGCGCTCACGCTTCAGGCTGGCGAAAAAGTCGATGTGAGCCTGGAGTTCTTTAGCACCACCGGGCCAGCTGCCCTGCAGCTGCTGTGGAGCTACGGCGGCCAGAGCGCGCAGGTGGTGCCGCAGACCTATCTCTACCCGCGCACCAGCGCCGAGCTGGCTAATAACCCACCGCTGCCGTTGCCGACGCCGGTGCCGACGCAGAGCGGCACGCCGGGTGCGACCGTGCCAGCGCCCAGTAATCTTAGCGCGACGCCCGGCAACGGCCAGGTGCAGTTGAGCTGGAATAGCGTTGGCGGTGCCGATAGCTATAGCGTCTTCTTCACCACCGGCGGCAACTTCCAGCCCGCTGCGACGGGCATCAGCGGCACGAGCTTTACCCACAGCAGCTTGACGAACGGCACGCAGTACACGTATTACGTCACCGCCGTGGACAATGGCGTGAGCAGCGTGGCCTCAAACACCGTGAGCGCAACGCCGAGTGGCAGCGTGCCTACCCCGACGGCGACAGCACTGCCGATTACAGGGGTTCTGGCGGCAGATTCGTTTGCTGCCAGCCCGGGATCGCTGCACGAAGCCAGTGGCGGCAGCGGCTGGGCCGAGCCGTGGTTTGTGCAGAACGGCGACAACAGTGTGCCCGGCTACAATCTTGCCGATAGCGTACCGCTGAGCTATGCCGGGCTGGCGGCTGCGGGCAATTATGCCATCGGCGGCGACTCCTACCAGCAGGTGGGGCGCGCCTTCGATCTGAGTGTGGGCGGGCCGTTTGCCCAGTATCTCGACAGTGGCCTGATCGGGCGTGACGGTACGACACTTTACCTGAGCGCCTTGCTGCGCAAAGATACT
>JAAUTF010000140.1 GCA_012031775.1 Candidatus Altimarinota bacterium
TCACCTCACGGCGTTTTTTGCACCCAATTGTTAATCCGCAGGCTCGGTGGAAATCGGCGTCGTCAGATCGACAGCGCCCTTCTTGGTATCGAACTCGGCGTCGAGATCGGCGGCGACGGCCGCGTCGATGCTATCGGTGACAAACGTTGCCGTGGCTCCGGAAGCCGTCAGCACCTGCTGGGCATCGTCGACCATGTCCTCTGGCACTGCGGCTACCAACACAACATCGCCGGGCGATAGCTCGGCCACCATCTCTTTCAGATCGCTGTCCTTGAAACCGGTGTCGCGCAGTTTGGCGTAAAGACCGCCGAGCAGTGCGCCGAGCGCAGCCGCCGTAAGAATACCGCCGGTAAAAATACCGACAACAGCTGCCGCGATGCCGCCAGTTACCAGGCCCTGCCCGCCGGTGACATCGCTGGCATCCATGATATTAACACCGCCGCGCGGCCCCTTCATCAACACCGCCATGTTCTTGAGCGTCACGCTGTTGTTTTTCACCGCCGCGCCGACTTTGCCGATCGCATCGCGGGCGACCTGGGCATCGGTATAGCGGGCCAGCACGATCTTGACCGGCGCGTTCGTGGTCTCGCTCATAGTATGCCTCCGGCTACGATAAGGTTCCAGAAAGGGGGTGTGGCCGTCGCCAGATTGTGGCAGTAAAGCTGTCACACCCTGGTGACGCCATCCCTTTGCTCAACTGGCTGCGCCAGAACTCGGCGCGACGTCTTTTCCGAACCCAGCGAGCTGTAGTATACTCGATCTATGCACATCCATACGATCGACAATATGCACCTCGGTCGCCAACATGTGATCGCGACCTTTTTGCTGACGGGCACTGAGCCGGCGCTGGTCGACCCGGGGCCGGCAAGCACGCTGCCTGCCTTGGAGGCAGGTCTGGCCATGCACGGCCATACCCTCGGCGACATCCGCCATATCTTACTGACCCACATCCACCTCGACCACGCGGCGGCCACCGGGGCCATCCTGGCGCGCTACCCAAATATTCGTGTCTACGTTCACGAGCGCGGTGCTCCGCATCTGATCGATCCTAAGCGCTTGCTCAACAGCGCGCGCCAGCTCTATGGCGCACTGATGGCGACCCTCTGGGGCGATATTTTGCCGGTACCGCCGCAGCAGGTGGCAATTGTGCCCCACGGTGGTGCGATCGATCTTGGCGCGCGGCACATCAGCGCCTACGACGCCCCCGGCCATGCCAAGCACCATCTGGTGTATTTCGAAGCAGCAAGCGGTGCCGCCTTTGTCGGCGACAACACCGGTGTGCGCCTGCCCAGCTTCGACTATGTGCGCCCGGCCACGCCGCCACCCGACATCGACCTTGAGCAATGGCAGAAGACGCTCGACCTGATCGCCAATTTGAACCCGCAGACGCTCTACCTGACCCATTTTGGCGCTTATCACGATGCTCAGCGTCATATTGCGGAGTATCGCGAGCGGCTGCTGCGCTGGAGCGAGCAGGTGCGGCAGGGGCTGGCGAGCGGGGCCGACGAGGCCACACAAATCGCGCAGCTGCGCGATCTGGCCGAACGCGAGCTCAGCACTATGAGCGCGTCGGAACGTGACTTGCATCAACAAGCATCGCCAGGCGAGCAGAGCTGGGCCGGCCTGGCGCGCTACTGGCGAAAACATGGTGACACGCTAACCTCCTGACGCTGCCGATAGGCTCACCCTGTCACGGGGTCGAATGTCACCGTGTCAACATTTCGGTCACCTTGTCACAATATGGATAAACGGCTATTATAGAAAAGCCATGTCGGAATAATGAAGGTTGGAGAATGAGGAGACCACAATGCGAATCCTGATCCTGGGAGGGGACGGTTACCTCGGCTGGCCCACCGCCATGCATCTATCGCAGCGCGGCCACGAGGTCGCCGTCGTCGATAATATGGCGCGCCGAGGCTATGATAATGAGCTTGGGGCCGAGAGTCTGGTGCCGATCGCTTCTCTGCAGGAGCGGGTTGCGATTTGGGAAGCTATCACCGGGCATCGCATCCAGTCCTTTTTCGGCGATATCTGTGACTACACCTTTTTCGAGCCGGTGGTGAAGAACTTTCGGCCCGAGGCGATCGTTCACTACGGCGAGCAACGCGCCGCGCCCTACTCGATGATCGACCGCCGCCACGCCGTCTACACCCAGGTCAATAACGTTGTCGGAAACCTCAATGTGCTCTACGCGATGGCCGATCACGTGCCCGATTGTCATCTGGTGAAGCTTGGCACGATGGGTGAGTACGGCACGCCGAACATCGATATTGAAGAGGGTTACATCACTATTACGCACAAGGGCCGCACCGACACCCTCCCCTACCCTAAGCAGCCCGGCAGCTTCTATCACCTCTCTAAGGTTCACGACAGCCACAACATTATGTTCTGCTGCCGTATCTGGGGCTTGCGGGCCACCGATCTGAACCAGGGTGTGGTCTATGGTGTCGACACCGACGAGATCAAGCTCGACGAGCGCCTGCGCACGCGCTTCGACTACGATGGTGTCTTCGGCACGGTGCTGAACCGCTTCCTAGTGCAGGCCGTGGCTGGTATCCCGCTCACCGTCTATGGGAAGGGTGGCCAGACGCGCGGTTTTCTCGATATCCGCGACACATTGGCATGTGTGGATCTAGCCATCCAGAACCCGGCGGCAGCGGGCGAGTTCCGCGTCTTCAACCAGTTCACCGAGCAGTTCAGCGTGCTCGATCTGGCCAAGGCTGTTCAGGAGGCGGGCCGCGAACTGGGCATGAATGTCGAACTGAATCACATGCCTAACCCGCGCGTCGAGAAGGAAGATCACTACTACAACGCCGCTAATACGCGCCTGCTCGACCTCGGACTGCAACCGCACTACCTCAGCGAGACGCTGCTCGAATCGGTGATTGGGGTGGTGCAGCAGCATCGCGGCAATATTAAGCAGCACCTGATTATGCCGAGTGTCAACTGGCGCGAAACCGGTAGCACCGCTGTGCAAGAAGAGGCTGCGCCTGCCGCTGACTGAGATGATATAGTTCTGGTGAGGGCCGCCGACGGTGTCGCCGGCCCTCACGCCTGGCTGTGCTGTTATGCAACGAGGCCTACAAGCTATCGGTGCAGTGCCGGGTGGCATTTACCTCTCGCCTGCGTGCTAGTGTAACGTTTGCCGTATGCTCACTCGCCTGGTACGTTTTATATACCGACGCCGCGCCGTGCCCAAGCGGCTGGTACGTTTTATCTTCCCTACGCCGATCCGCCTACAGCTGCCTGGCTTCAGCCTTTATGTGCGCCTCGACGATTGGGCGGTCGCGCGCGTATTGCCGTACGTCGCGCATACGAGCCGCACGTAGTAACGGCGATGCGCCCGCTGTTGCGCCCCGGCACCGTCTTTGTAGATGTCGGCGCGAATATTGGCTACTACAGCATGCTGGCTGCACATGCCGTATGTCCGAACGGCAAAGTCATCGCCTGTGAGCCAGATGCCGATAATTGCGCCCTGCTACGCAGCAGCCGCGCGCATAATGGCTTTGCCTCAGTGTACGTCTACGAATTGGCTGTAGCTGAGCGCAACGGTACAGTTACAATTGGCATGGACGATAGCAATGGCATGATTGACCGCGATACGGCTGCTTTCTCGTTTGACGTGCGCAGTGCCTGCCTCGATGAACTGCTGTGCGCCGAACCCCAGGTAGACGTAGTCAAAATCGATATCGAAGGTGCCGAAGGGCGCGCGCTGATGGGCATGCGCGGCCTGCTCGCGCGGTGTCGACCAACCCTGTTTGTTGAATTCACGCCTCGCCTGCTACCCCAATCGTCCGGCATCAACGCCGAAGCATTCCTCGATGCGCTCCGCGCCAACGGCTATGCGCTGTTTGTGATCCACCGCCACCGCACGCTCGACACACTTCCACAGACAAACGCCGAGATCATGGCTAGCTATGCGGCCAGCGGCTCCGACCACCTCGATCTGCTGGCACGCCCGGTGTAGATTGCGTCTGTCAACTCAGACCTTAGACGGATTTTTGTAGAACATTTGATCGTATACTTGAGGTAACCTGCAATCTGCAATCAAGTTACGGAGGCTTCTATGCACGCAGTCTGGATCGAGATCCCGGTGAAAGACCTCGACCGCGCAATGGCGTTCTACCAGGCCGTCTTTCAGAGCGAGCCGACAGAGGTGTTCGACGAAGGGGTGCGCCGTACGACGACGCTGGCGAATACGACGGAAGGAGGACGTGCCGGTATCTCGCTCAACCAGACGGCGAATTTCGCGCCGAGCGACAAGGGTGTTTTTGTCTATATTGACCTGGGCGACAAACTGAGCGCCGCCCTGGAACGCGTTACGGCGGCGGGCGGCACGGTGGTAGAGGAAAAAACCTCGATGGGCGATGCAGGCAACTATGCAAGCATCAAAGATACCGAGGGCAATCTGCTGGCGCTATATAGCGCTACGTAGCATTCAGGAGTCAGAATTCAGCAGGGAAATGTCGTTGGCTCTCCAGCACAACACTTCTGACTCCTGAATGCTGACTCCTAACTCCTGAATGCTGACTCCTTAGCCAACAATGCGCAAACGGTGGCGCTTACGGCCCTCAGCGCGCTGGTAGATGCGCACGGCGCGATGGTAGTACTCGATCAACTGGTCCATCGTCGACTGCCAGGAGCGCGAGCGGGCATGCACGAGCGCGTTCTCGGCCATTTGGTCACGCAGGCCGGGGTTATCGCGCAAACGACCAACGAGCGGGCCGATCTCGGTGGGCTGCGCGGGATCAAAATAGAGCCCATTAACCCCCTCATTAATGATATCGAGCACACCACCGGTGCGCGCCGCTATCACCGGCACGCGGCATGCCATTGCCTCAAGCGCCACGAGCCGAAAAGTTTCGGTGGTGGAAGGGAAGAGAAAGGCATCGGCAGAGCGATAGGCAGCGACAAGATCATCGCCGCGCAGAAAGCCCGGGAAGGTCGTAGGCGTATCGCGGAAATGCTGGCGCAACTGTTCGTGGCTAGGGCCGCCGCCGACCATAGCCAGGCGCACGCCGGGCTGGCGAAAGAGCGGATCGCGCATGACCTCAAGGTTCTTCTCAGGCGAGTGCCGCCCAACATAGAGCACAAGAAAATCGTCGGGGTTGCCGCCGCTGAGCCGCTCGCGCATGGTGCGGTCACTCGGGCCGGGCGTGAAGCGCTGGGTATCGATGCCGCGCTTCCACCAATGAACGCGGCGAAACCCCTGCTGGCGTAAATCCTGAAGCGTAGCTGTCGAGGGGCAGAGGTTCAGATGCGCCTGATTGTGCAGCGTGCGCAAATAGTTCCAGACCAGGGGTTCAACCATCGCACCGCCGACAGGGCCACCATAATGGCGAATGTAGCGCGGCACGTGGGTGTGGAAAGAAGCCACCATGGGCACATTCAGCCGTCGTCCGTAGGACAGCCCGAACGGCCCAAGGAAAAACGGATTGACGATATGCACAAGGTCGGGCTTAAACTCCTGGATGCGCTCCCACACACGTCGCCGCGGGATATTGATGCGTAGCTCCGGGTAAAACGGCAGCGGCGGGCCACCAACGCCAACGATCTCAGCTCCTGCGTACTCCGCCGGGCCGCCGGTCGGCCCAAAAAGAATAACCTTATACCCCTGTTGATTCAACCGCTCCAGCATCTGGCAGAGGATGCTGACCACCCCGTCGATCTTCGGCAGAAAGGTCTCGGTAAAAACCGCAATTTTCAGGGACATATATGACCCTATGAGAAGAGCGCATTATAGGGCTGCGCAGCGACACCCGTGAGCACAGGACAGAGCGCCCAGAGCACAAGTCGTAGGGGGCGCAGCATGCGGAACGCCCAGCGCCGTTCGACAAGGTTTCCAAAAAGCCGTTTGTGCTGGCCAGTGGTGGCAGCGATCCCGCCACTGACCAGCACAAACCGTTCTTGAACCTAGCGTTCGCCAGTACGTGACCGTGCTGGCGAACCATGGCTTACAAGGCAAACGCATTGTGGATGACACGCACAGCGGCGTCACCGTCGGCAGCGGCGACGACGAGGGAGATGTTATTTTCGGTACTGCCCTGGGCGATAGCAACAACATTAATGCTGGCGGCACCGAGGGCCGCGAAAACGGTACCAGCGATGCCAGGCGTGCCGCGCATGCCCGAGCCAACGACAGCGACGATCACCAATGGGCTTTTGACATCGATATGCTCAACATCGTGTGCTGACAAGTCTTGTGCCAACTCGCGGCGTAGTTCCATCACGGCAACGTCCGCCTCAGCGCTGTCGACGGCAAGGCAAACACTCTGCTCACTGCTGGCCTGCGAGATCAACAGTGTATTTGCGCGCGCGCGCGCCACTGCGCCAAAAATGCGGGCCGCCACGCCGGTGAGCCCGAGCATGCCGGGGCCACCGATCGTGATCAGGCTGATATTTTTATCGCGGTGACCGCTTTAGCCGTACCGGGAGCGATGCTCTCGGCGATCAAGGTGCCCGGGTGTTGCGGGTTAAAAGTGTTGCGGATGCGGATCGGGATGCGCAGCTGCACCAGCGGCAGCACCGTTTTGGGGTGCAGCACATTGGCCCCGTAGTAGGCCAGTTCGGCCATCTCGCTGTAGGAGAGGCGATCGAGCGTGCGCGCCTCGGGCACCACTTTGGGGTTGGCGCTCATCACACCATCGACCTCTTTCCAGAACCAGACTTCGTCGGCGTTGAGCACCGCGCCAAGGATAGCACAGGAGTAGTCGCTGCCGCCGCGCCCGAGGGTAGTGAGCACGCCGCTGTGGCTTGCGCCGATAAAACCGGTGACCACGGGCACTACGCCCTGCTCGATCAGCGGTAGCAGACGGGCGAAGGTGCGCTGGCGGGTCGCGTCCATCTGGGGGGCAGCGTTGCCATAGTGCTCATCAGTGACGATCAACTCGGTCGCATCTACAGCTTCGGCAGGAATGCCCGCACTGCGGAGCGCAGCGGCGATAAGGCGCGCGTTGCAACGCTCGCCCTGGCCGCTGAACAAATCGAGGGCGCGCGGCGTCAACTCGCCGAGTACAGCGATGCTACGCGCCAGATCGCTGATATACGCAAACATCGTGCGAAGCTGTGGCTCGAGTAACTCCACCTCTGCGGGCGAGCACAGATCATAGGCGGCGCGCATATGCAGATCGAGCAGCTGTGGCGCAACCCGCGCCATCGCATCGCCATCGCCCGCCGCCGCCGCTTTCGCCGCTGCAATCAGTACGTCGGTGGTGCGCAGATCGGGCGCATTCATCGCCGAGACTACCACCACCGCCTGATGTATGCCCCGAGCATCGCCAACAATTCCGCACACCTGGCGCACTGCGTCGGCACTACCCACCGACGTGCCACCGAATTTCATCACGACACGCATACATTATGCCTGCTGCCAGCGTAAGGGAAAGAGGTATCATTGCTGCTTTGGTAGCGTAGCTGGCCGCACAGCAATGGCTAGAACGCTCTTACCCGGTTACGGCATCAACAAAACCTTACCGGCGGTTTCGCGACCGGCGAGCGCGATATGAGCAGCGGCGGCTTCTTCCAAGGGGTAGCTCCGGTCGATACGTACCTTGATCTCGCCGCGCGCCACCCAACCGAAGATGTCGCCCGCGCGCCACGCAAGATCTGTCGGCTCAGCAATATAGTGAAAGAGCGTCGGTCGCGTCAGAAAGAGCGACCCCTTGCTCGACAGAACTAGCGGGCTGACCGGCGGCACCGCGCCGCTCGCATTGCCGAAGGATACCATATAACCGCGTTGGCGCAAACAATCGACACTTCCATCAAAGGTGTCTTTGCCAACTGAGTCATACACCACATCCACGCCACGACCATCGGTTAGTTGACGCACGCGCTCGGTAAAATTTTCGCGGGTGTAGAAGATCACTTCGTCTACACCGGCCTCGGTCGCGAGCGCGGCCTTTTCAGCGGTGGAAACGGTACCAAAGACACGCGCACCGCGCATCTTAGCGATCTGCACCAGCAGTTGCCCGGTGCCGCCCGCAGCTGCGTGAACAAGCGCTGTATCGCCAGCTTTGAGCGCGAATGTGCTCAGCGCCAGGTAGTGCGCCGTCATCCCTTGTAGCAGCACCGCAGCGGCAAGCGTCAGATCAAGCTCTTCCGGCACGGCCACCAGGCGGGCGGCGGGCACCAGCGCATATTCGGCATAGCTGCCGAGCCCCTGCACGGTAGCCACACGGTCATTGGCGTGCCAGCCGCTCACATCAGGCCCAACTGCGTCGATCGTACCGGCCAGCTCCGCGCCGAGCGTAAACGGCAGCTGCTGCGGGTAGAGCCCGGTACATGATAGATCTCGATAAAGTTCAAACCGGCGGCAGCGACCTTAACCCGCACCTGCCCGGCGGCCGGCTCCGGCAATGGCAGCTCTACAAGACGCAGCTGCTCCGGCCCACCCGTCTCGTGAACCTGTACTGCCCGCATCGGCATCCTCCTTGAACAGTGGCACGGCACGTACAACGGCCGCCCAATTCATGCTCGTTACCTTGCGCTCTCGCACGTTCTGAGTCTATACTATAACAGGTTTTACAGAGTTGTTCCTGCGCGCATGCGCAGCACAAGTGCGGCGTGCCCACGAACAGCTCTCTTACCGAGACCCACATTTAAGGAGGGGGCGTGCAGGCAGAGAAGCGATTTCCGAACCATTATTTTGCGCGTTACGACGAGAGCGACGACCAGGTTTTCTATCGCTACCCTCGCCTGACAGTCCATATCGACGACGCTGCAATCAGTGCGCTTGGGCGGCTCTTCAGCGAAGAACTACCCGCAAACGGTGCCGTCCTCGATCTGATGAGCAGCTACCGCAGCCACCTCCCGTCCGCTATTACTCCGCAACACCTCGTGGGGCTCGGGCTCAACGAAGAGGAACTGCGCCTCAACCCGCAGCTCAACGAGTACCTCGTCCACGATCTTAATCAACAGCCCGCGCTACCCTTCGCCGACGCTCAGTTCGACGCGGCGATCTGCACAGTCTCGGTGCAATATCTCACGCGTCCGCTCGAGGTGTTCACCGAAGTTGGCCGCGTACTGAAGCCCGGGGCACCCTTCGTCGTCAGCTTTTCCAACCGCTGTTTCCCCAGCAAAGCTGTGCATATCTGGGTGAACACCGGCGACAAGCAACACCTCTCGCTGGTGCGCTGCTACTTCGAGTACAGCGGCTGCTTCACCGATATCCGCACCCTCGATCGCTCCCCGCGCCACTGGCTGAGCGACCCACTTTATGCAGTCGTTGGCGACGAGTGGTATAATAGGGCCGTTTTGTGGTTGCGCGTTTCGGCTGCGTCGTTATCAATATACTCAACCACAAATTTCTACCGTATAGGGGATCGTTATGCCCGCCTTACCGCCACAACCGGTGCAGTTGAACTGCCCGACGTGCAGCACGCCGCTGCGTGCGGCTTTGTTTACCCTTGTCGATGTCGGCCAGCAGCCCGAGCTAAAAGCGGCACTACTGAGTGGTCAGCTGAATGTGGCTGTCTGCCCGAACTGCGGCACGGCCACCATGATCAGCGCTCCGCTGATTTACCACGACCCAGCCAAGCAGCTCTTTCTGGTCTATTTGCCACAGGAACTGAAGATCAGCCCTCAGGAGCAAGAGCGTTACGTTGGCGAGATGACGAGTTTTGTGATGCGCGATCTGCCAGCGCAGACGCGCGCGGCTACCTTTTGCAACCACGGCGTTTTATCAGCTTCACCTCGCTCCTGGACGCCGTGCTGGAGGCCGATGGCATCTCGCGGGAGATGTTAGAGGCACAACGGCGCCAAGTTGACTTGATCGGCGAACTGGCCGGAGCGCTCGAAGATGAGGCCAGTTTTGGCCAGCTCCTTGAAGCGCGTCGCGTCGACTTGACCGACGAGTTCTTCGGCTTGCTCAACACCTACATCCAGGCGACACCGCCGAGCCAAGAGGAAGCACGCCAGGTGCTGCTGCTGCTGCGCTCGAAACTGGCCGAGGCGGGCTTCGCGGCGGGCGAGGGCGACGATGGTTTTGAGGCCGACCCCGATCTGGTGGCGGCGATCGAACGGCTTCAGAGCGTAGACGACGCCGAGTTGGCGCAGGCCGTGGCCGAGTTGCGCCCAGTGATCGACTACGCCTTTTTTGAGGCCTGGACAGCGCAGATCGATCTGCTCGCCCAGCGCGGCGACAGTGCGGCGGCGACACAGATGGAAGCACGGCGCAGCCAGATCCTTGAACTGGTGGAAGAGATGGATCGCCAGGCGCAGGAGATGTTCGAGGCCGGCACACAGCTACTGAACGCGGTGATGAACGCCCCCGACCCGCAGGCCGCGCTAGCAATGCACGCTGCCGAGGTCGACGAGGCTTTTCTGCTGGTGATCTCGGCCAATGCCGCAGCCGCGCAGCGTGCCGGACGGATGGACGTGGTGCAGCGGCTCGAAGCGCTCGGCCAGGCTTCAGTAGCACTTATCGAAGGCCGTATGACGCCTGAGGAGCGTTTCATCAATGAGCTGCTTCAGGCAGAAAAGCCGCAGGATGCCACTAAGATGCTGCGCGCCAACTTCAAGCTGATAACGCCCGCCTTTGTGAAGCAGCTTAACGAGCTAGCAGACCGAGAGGAAAAGCGCGCCAATACGCCGACCTCCGACCGCCTGCGCCAGCTCGCCCGTGAGTCGGGGGCGATGCTCTTTTAGGAAGTGTGCCCGTCGGTTGGCAGCGCAAGGCCCTTCCAACCGATGAGTACGGTGGTATGTGATGCGACGTTTGCTGATCTTCTTGATCGCTGTCGTCGGGCAGTTGTTTGTGCGGCGTGGCACGCTGAGCGGGCCGCGCCGCATTCTTGTGATCAAGCCCGACCATCTGGGCGATCTTTTGCTGGCGACGCCCGCACTACGCCAGCTGCGCGCCTTCCAGCCGGAAGCGCATATCGTCGGCCTGGTAGGCCCCTGGGCGAGCTTTCTCTGGCGTGGCAACCACGATCTCAGCGCAGTGCTCGAAGTACCTTTTCCCGGCTTCGAGCGCACAGCGCAGCGCAAGGGCTTTGCACGGCTCCAGCCATACCTGACACTCCTGCGCTACGTGCTGCTGTTG
>JAAUTF010000141.1 GCA_012031775.1 Candidatus Altimarinota bacterium
TACGCTTGGTGATGCGTTGCGGCTGCCGCACCGCGCTGGTCCATCCTGCGATTGTGGCTTAGAGTTGTGGCAGTGTTTGCAGAGGTCGATACTGGCCTTCGGCGAACAGTACTTGTACGAGCGCGTCGACGATTTGCGGGTCGTACCGTGTGCCAGCGCAAGCAAGCAGCTCTTCAACTGCATCGGCTATCGACCATGCGGGTTTGTAGGGCCGCTCGTGGGTAAGGGCATCAAAGGCGTCAGCGACGGCGACAATGCGTGCGGCAATAGGGATAGCGGTGCTTTTTAGCGCTTGCGGGTAACCAGTTCCATCCCAACGCTCGTGGTGATGTAGCGCTATCTCTTGCGCAACTTGCAAGAGCGGTAAGCGGCTCCCTGCCAATAATCTGCCACCGAAATCGGTATGCTGCTTAATTTGTTCGAACTCTTCGGGGGTGAGCCGGCCCGGTTTCCGTAAAATTTGGTCGGGCACTGCCACTTTGCCGATATCGTGCAGCGGCGCAGCACGGCGGATCAACTCGATCTGCTCTTCGCCCAAGCCCAGGGTGCGTGCGATCAACGCGGCCAGCCGGGCAACACGCTGGGTATGCAGGCCGGTGTCTTCGTCGCGGCTCTCGGCAGCGCGCGTCAGACGCCAGATCACCTCGGTCTGGGCTTCGTCCAGTTCACGCAGGCTGCGTTGTACCTGAACGCCAAGTTGTTCGTTCTGCTGCTCAAGCCGTAGGTAGAGAAACCGCGTCTCTAACAAATTCCAGATACGCAGCATCACCTCGATCGGGTCGAAGGGCTTGGTCAAGAAATCTTTGGCCCCAAGTGCGAGCGCACGCCGCCGTGTCTCCGGCAGGCTATCGGCGGTCAGCACCAATACTGGGAGAAATACCCCGTTCGGGATGCGCCGTCGCAGCAACTCCATAACCGCAAAACCATCCATCCCCGGCATTAACAGATCGAGGAGGATGATGTCGGGTTGAAATTCAACATAGCTCGAAATTACTTGATAGGGATCCTGGACGCTGCGGAAGTTGCTCAAGCCCTCGCGGCGAAGGATCAGTTCCAGGAGCCGGAGATTAACTTCCTGATCGTCGACGATCAGGATCCGCGCCTGCAGGAACTGCTCTCCTCGAATCATAGTACCTTGTCTCCTATTAACATCACGGCGAACGTCTGAATTTTTCTGCTCTTTAACGGTGTGTGAAGAAGCCGGTCTTGTTGCTGGTGGCGGAGCAACGACACGGCTTCATACAGACAGGCGTAGTATAGGCGATGTGGGAGAGAACTGCTTCTGTCAACCGACTATGCCTGTATCGGCCAGCTAGCCTATGCTTGTGGCGCGTCAGGCCCAACAAGCCCAAGCTGCACAGCACGAACTGCTGCCTGAGTGCGGTCGGACACGCCAAGTTTGCCAAGGATATGTTCAACGTGAATCTTTACGGTACCAAGGCTGATAGCGAGCGTTTGCCCGATCTGGCGATTTGTTTTGCCCATAGCCACCAGGCGCAACACATCGCGTTCGCGTGGGGTAAGCGGTTCTATCGGGGTGGTCGGAGATGCGGCAACTGGTTCGAGCGTCAGCTGGTGCAAGAGCTGTACGGTGAGGTTACCCTGCACAAAGGTTTCGCCATGTAGCACCTGGCGTACGGCGGCGAGAAAGGTACGCCGGGACGAGTCCTTCAGCACATAACCGGCTGCGCCAGCCTGTAGTGCCTTGAGCAGATAGCCTGGATCTTCGTGCAAAGTCACGATCATCACGCGGGTCAGTGGGCTGACAATCTTGATCTGGCGCAGCGCGGCGAGGCCATCGAGCTCGGGCATACGAATATCGAGCAAGGCAAGGTCAGGGCGCTCGGTACGACATAACGCTACTGCTTCCTGTCCATTGCTGGCTTCACCAACCAGCTGAATATCGGTCTCGTCGGCGAGCATGGTGCGCAGGCCGATACGGGCAAATTCGTGGTCATCAGCGATGATCAGACGGAAGTGCGGCGTGATCGCCGACGCAGATCTGGGCATGGCCGTGGTCTCCTTGTTCGAGGGCCGAGAGGGGCAGCACAACTTCGATACGGGTGCCATTACCGGGATGGCTTGCGATCTGCCAGTTGCCGGACAACACTCCGACACGCTCTTGGATGCTGGCCAGGCCCATATGTTGTGCAAGCGATGATGTATTCAAGAGTTGTTCGTAGTCAAAGCCACAGCCCCAATCTTCGATCATCAAGGCGATGGTCTGTCCGTGACGCAACAGGGACAGCTCAACCGGAGTAGGGCCGGCATGGCGACGGACGTTGCTCAACAGCTCTTGTGCGATGCGAAAGAGCCCCGTCTCTATGACCGGCGGCAGACGTTCATCGCCGAGGTTATGGCTATAGGAGACCTGCCAGCCATCGACTTGTAGGCCCTGGGCGAGCACATGCAAGGCATGGGCGAGGCCAAAGTCGTCGAGCACGGTGGGGCGCAGCGCGACGATTACGCGACGGGCCTCTTCAACTGCGGCCTGGGCCATATCGATCGAACATGCCAGGGTCTGCCGCGCAAATGGAGCGCGCGGGCGATAGCGATCTTCAAGCGTATGCAGCTGTTGCAACACGCCGAGCATCATCTGGGCCAGGCCATCGTGAATTTCATAGGCGACACGGCTCCGCTCTTCCTCCTGCGTGCGTATCAGCTGTGTGATCAATTCCGCCAGGCGCGCTTCGCGCTCGACAAGTTGATGAACGAGATCTTGTTTGTATTCGTAGAGCTGGGTGCTTTGCAGTGTAGCGGCGAGTTGGCCGGCGAGCAGCTGCAAAGCATCAAGGTCGTCAGCATCGAGCGTCGGGTAGAGCGGTGTGCCGCTCAATACTAAGACACCGAGCGTCTGGCCGTCGTTGGCGCGCAGAGGCTGGTAAATATGCGCGAGCACTTGCCCGTTAGCGTTGCAGGTAGGCCTGCTAGAGAGCAGCACCTGTTGAGAGTTGAGGGCAGCGCGCGCCGCCTGCAGCACAGCTGGCGATAAGACGCGCTCGCTGGCACAAGCCACAGGTGGCAACATATCGCGGAGCACCAGTTCGCCGGCAGCGTCGACAAGCAAGACAGCACCAGCATCGTAACCGCTAAAGGTGGTGATTCGCACAAGAGCCAGGCGCAGCAGGGCATCCGTATCGTGAATATTCACCATATCCCCGCTCATCTCCACCAACAACCGAAAACGCACGGCACGCTGTTCAGCTGCGCGGTAGAGTGCTCGTAGCTCGCGTGCGTAGGCTGCTGTCTCCTGAGCTACATCGAAATCGCTCAATGCAGGAAGCGGGGCCTCAAACTTGATAGTGCGCATGCAGCATCTCCAGAGTCTGCGTATATGTAGCCTGAATCTGGCGTACTAGCTGCGCGTTCTTCGCAGCATTGCCAAGGATGGCCTGACGCTCCAGCGTCTGGCAGAGCGCGGCGAGACGGTCGGCCCCGAGTTGTAGGCAGCCGCCCTGCAGTCGGTGGGCGATACCAGCGAGGCGCTGGGGATCGGCACCAGCAGCGTGCGACAGTTCGGCGATCTGGCGGCCCAGCTCCTGCTCGAAGATCTGCCCGAGCACCGCTGCTATCGACTCAGACTGCTTGATCAGATGTGGCTCCAACGCTTTCAGGGTTGTCCAATGGATGAGGGGAGCATCCTGCACCTCAGCGATCGTATCCGGCGGTTGGAGTTGGCGTGTTCGTGGCGGGCTGAGGTTGTCGAGCGCATGCAGGAGCGCTGCCTGCAGATCGGCAAACTGAATAGGCTTGCAAAGGTATGCATCGATGCCTGCGGCGAGGATGCGTTTGCGCTCATCGGGCATCGCGTGTGCTGTGAGCGCGATAAGGTAGGGTTGGTGTACCAATGAGCCGAGGGCACGGATCTGACGCGCCGCTTGCTCGCCGTCGAGCTCAGGCATCTGAATATCCATCAAGACAACATCATAGGGCTGGCGCAGTACGGCATCAACTGCCTCAAGCCCATTGATGACACAATCCGTCCAACAGCCCAATTGTGTAGCAAGTTTGAGCGTTACCTGCTGATTGATCGGATTATCCTCCGCGATCAGGACGCGAACTGCTGGGCAGTCGGTAGCGACGGTGCTGCCGACCATGGGCTTGGGCGTCGGTACGGCTGTCGGGAGAATGAGTGTGGGTGCTTTTGGTGGAGAGGCTCCGGGCAGCTTCAATTCGAGTGTAAAGGTCGACCCGACACCGAGGGTACTATTGACGCTGAGATCGCCGCCCATACGAGTCGCGAGTTGACGGCAAATGGCCAGGCCAAGGCCGGTGCCGCCGTAGCGGCGGGTGGTAAAATTGTCGGCCTGCACAAAGGGTTGAAAGATGCGTTCAAGCTGTTCTGCCGCAATACCGATGCCTGTATCGCGAACGCTGACACTCAGACGATAGCTGGCCACGCCGAGCGGACGAACGGCGACACGCAGCATTACTTCGCCTTGGTTAGTAAACTTTATTGCGTTGCTAAGCAGATTGACGACAATCTGACGGAGACGAGCGACATCGCCATACAGAAAGCTAGTCTCGATCGACTCGAAGGCCAGGTTCAGCGCCAGGCCTTTTGCATCGGCCAGATGTGCAACAAGGTCGATCGCTTCGTGCATACTATCGAGCACGGAGAAGGGCTGCTGTTCGAGCTGCAGATAACCGGCCTCGATTCGTGCCAGGTCGAGCATGTCGTTGATCAATGTGAGCAGCGCGTTGCCACTGGTGCGAATAATCGAGAGATATTCACGCTGCTCACCGGTCAAGTCGCTGGCGTTGAGCAGGCCGGTCATCCCGATAACGGCGTTCATCGGCGTGCGAATCTCGTGGCTCATCATCGCCAAAAAGCTCGACTTCGCCCGGTCGGCAGCTTCAGCCGTCTCCTTTGCGCGCAACAGCTCAAGCTCGTGATCTTTGCGCGCGGTAATATCCTGAAAGGTGCCGCGCAAGCAGACGACGCGGTCGCCGCGCCGAACTGCCTGGCCCTGGACGCGCACCCAGATCGCGCGCCCACGAGCGGTCATCAGCGGTAGTTCCAGATCCCAGGGGGTGCCGTGCATACGCCCGGCCTCGAAGGCCTGTTCGAGGTGGGCGCGCCCTTCGTCGACATAAACTTAGCACGCGTTCCAAGTTAATCGGCGCGGCTGGCTCTAGCTCGTGGAGCCGGTACACCTGCTCAGACCAGGTGATCTGTCTGCTGTCGGGATCGAATTCCCAGCCGCCAACAAGCGCGATCTGGCCGACTTCCTGAAGCAAGGCCTCGCGGCGATGCAGCGCCTGAGCTGCCTGCCAGCCCTGCACGAAGGTCATAATAATTTGGCCCGCCGTTTGAAGCAGGCGGATAGTCGCGGCATCCCAGACGTAGGGCCTGCTATGGTCGGCGGCTCCGATCTGGCCCCACCAATGCTCATCGGCAAAGATCGGCACATAGAGCAGCGACTGGATAGCGTTATCGGTGAGATAGCGTTGAAACAGCGGATGCTGTGGGAAGCGATCAAAGACCGGGCCGTTAAAGCATTCGCCCCGTTCGAGCAGATCGCTGATCGCATGCGGGAAGTCGTCGATCTCAGCGCGTATCGGCTGCCGGTGCGGCGGGAGCGCGTCTTTCTGCGCTGCTACCAGCAGCCTGACAGCACGCAGCCGTGCTGCGAGCGTTCGCTCACCACTTGGATAGACGTAAATCACCACACGATCGCCCTCGATCGCGTCGAGAAGCGTCTGTGCAACCTGTTCAAGCGTTGCGTGGTAACTATTGGGGTCAGGGCCACAGGCAAGCATCAGACGGCTTACTTCAGCCAGCGACTCAGCAAAGCGCAGCTGGCGCGCTATCTCCAGTTCGCGGTTCTGGCGCACGGCCAGCATCTCTTCCAAGTCGGCGGTGCGTGTGGCAACACGGCGTTCGAGCTCACGATTCGCTGCCTCTGTATCGCTCGTATGCTGGTCGAGCATCCGCACAAGGGAGTTTGCAACAATAATAATTACTGCAATGGTGCTAACGGTGATAATGCCGCTGGCGAGAACAAGAGTTGGATCGGCGAACTGCGCGGCAACCGCAGGTGGCGGTTTGAGCCAACCGTTGATAATAGCGAGCAGCGTGCCGAAGAGCACGACACTCGATGCGAGCCAATTTGCCGAAGCCCAGCGAGCCGGCAGCAAAAGCGCGCCGCAGACCGTAATGCCCACCAGATAGATGCGCCCTGAACCGGACATGCCGAAATGATTAATGAGATAGACACAGGTGAGGTAGCCGATCACAAAAAACAGGCTAATACGGACACTGAAACGTATCCGGGGTACAAAACCGATAATGATGATAGTCACCAGCGCAACGATAGAGACGAGGGTCGGCACGACATCGCCCTGTTGCACGCCGTTTATCAAGTTGATCACGATCACCGGTAAGGCGAGCAGCAGCATAATACGGAGCATACGCCGAAACGTTGTCTCTCGCCAATGTTGGACGCTGCGCGCATTTGTCTGAGATGTTGGCACGAACATAGACGCCTTAGCTTTGACGTGGTTCAAAAGCTTGGAACGGGAAGTACACGCGATACTGCTCCCGAGCAACAAGCCTACAGTAGAAATCAGGCCTTCTAGCAGAAGTCAGAAGCGCGCGCATCGTTATGCACTACGGGCGCGCCTATCGATCTCAATCGACCTGACCACCGCTATTAGAATCTCCAGCGCCGCACCAAGCGTGCGCTCCTGCGCGAATGAGTGCAGTTATTGCGCTCACCGTCGTCGGCTGATCAGCCGACGAGCAAGGCCGTGCTACGCGCCTCGATCGCGGTGCAGAGCGCGGCCAGAACCGTATGCACCGACCGCAGTTCATAGTCGATGCACGGCAGAACCGGCACATTACAGGGCAGGCCCAGCCGGGTGCGGATATACGATGGCGGCAATGCGCCAAGGTGATCTTGTTTATTGGCAGCGACGACAAAGGGGGTCTGAAATAAGCTGGCGAAGCGGCGGATCAAGCCCTGCGTTGCAGTAAGAGTTGCTGGCTTGCAGCTATCCACGAGCACTACATAGCCCAGCTTGCCGATCGAAAGGTGTTCCCACACCTCCTCTGTGAGGCCAGAGGCGGCAATACCGACCAGCAGAAGCGCGTAGTCTGTATCGATCGGGAGATAACCGACTTCAAGCCCGGCGGCAGATAAGCGGTGCAGTGTTGCCGCATCTGATACTGAGAGGCGTGGCGTGCCGTGCTTAGTGGCCGATATGCTCGCCGTGCGGATAAAAAGTGAGGTGGCAGCTGTCGAGATCCCGGTGACGATGATTTTAAAGGTTGCCATGCGGTATTTAGAGCGTACAGAAAGCAGGAATCGCCATAGGCGCATTGTAAGGATCGAGCCGCTTACGGATCGCGAGCGCGACCTGTTGTGTCGGCAGGGCGGGTGCCGCCTGGCCAAGACCAGCATCGGGGGCGGCAACACGCAGTGGGCGTTCGGGCATATGGGCCAGCGGCGCAAGTGCCACGAGGCCAAGCTGGATCAGGCGTGCGACACAACAAACCACCTGGGCCTGATCATAGCCGGTGCGTTGACCGAGTTGAGCCGGCGTAAGTTGCTCGCTAATCAGGGTAAGGATGTGCCATTCCTCGCGGCTCACGCTGATGCCCTCGCCCTGTCCGGCGACTTCGGGCAGCATGCGGAGCGGTGTATGGAGGGAGATGCTTTCGATTACGCGGTCGAGCGGCGCGTTCGAGCGCTCGCGTAATGCCTCGCCGATCAGCTCACTGGTGGAGCGAATAATCGTACGCACAAAAGGCGGGCCAGATGCGGCCTGCAGGGTAAAACTTCCGGTGCTCCAGTGAAGAAGGGTGATAAGTGCTCCATCGCCTTGGCTGCTTACACGCCCAACGCTACGCTCAGCGATAACAGCATGGGCAGCCTGACCATCGACAAAATCGATGAGCGCTTGCTCGGTGGCAGTTACTATCTGGAGGCTGCCACTTTGTTGATTGCGCTGAAAGAGGCGCAGCATGTCGAGCAGAGGAAGGTCTTCAAGATCGCCGTGCAAGCTCATCCGCTGTCTCCTGCGTTTGTTCTGCTCTGGACGTATAGAGAGAACAAAAGAACGTCGAACAAAGGAACAGCTGCGCAGTGCATGTACCTGCTTTGTGGCATTGTTCTTTTGTTCGCTGTTTGCATGGTTTGTCTATATGTCTCGAACTATGCTCATAGAGATGGCAAAACCAAGCGTGACTCGCTCCTTCTTAAGTATACCGAGTTTCTGGTAGTGCTGCGTCTGCCGAGCGGATAGAAAGCGCCGGGCTCGTTTTTCCTGGCGACATAGGCCACTTGGCAGATAGGTGATGGGCGCTTGTCTTTGCCAGCGAAGCTGTTCGGTTCAGGGTTCACGCAGAGCGCCGACGTTTTGTGCCAGCGGCTTGGGGCGCAGACCGCGCTGCTCCATGAGATCAAGAAAGACGGACACAATTTCGGGATCGAAATGCAAACCCGACTGTTCGGCAATAATCGTTAAGGCCAGTTCGGCAGAATGCGCCCGATGATAAGGTCGGTTGTGGGTAAGCGCATCGTAGACATCAACCACGGCGAAAATGCGCGCGGCCAGCGGGATCTGCGTGCCGCTGATGCCGGTGGGGTACCCGGTGCCATTCCATTTTTCGTGGTGATAATACGGGATATCGAGAGAAGGGCGCAGATGCGCTATCGGGCTTAACAGCTCGTAGGCATAAACGGGATGGCGCTGCATAACGGCCCATTCGTCGTTATCGAGCGGGCCGGGCTTCAGCAAAATCGCGTCGGGGATGCCATTTTGCCGATATCGTGGAGCAAGGCACGCGTCGGACATGGACTAAGGCATCTTCCGCCATGCCCAGGGCACGGGCCAATTCGAGCGTTAGCGCGGTAACACGCTGCGAGTGGCCCTCGGTCTCTTTATCGCGGAGATCGAGCGCGCGCGACCAGCCCTCAATGGTGGTATCGTAGGCCTGCCCGAGCGCCTCGTTGGCGGCATGGAGTCCGGCGAACAAGTCGAGATGATGGAGGCCGATAGCGATCTGACCAGCGAGCGTATCGAGCAGATCGAGCCACTCGCCATCGGGCAGCAGCGGCGAGCGGTGTAGTACTTCCAGCAAGCCATAAACGACACCATGGGCGACGAGCGGCACCGCGAAGTAGCTGCGGATAGCTTCAGCGTCGACCCAATGGGTGAAGCCCGTGCTCTCTTGACAGGCTTGAAGATTCAAAATATCGATGCGACGCTGCTGGCGGACAGCTTCTACCACGACGGGCCGCTGCGATGGCGGCACCAGCGCCGAATGCAACGGCAAGCGTAGCCCGGCACCAAAACCCCAGTGCCACTCCTGGCGGTCTTCATGGTAAAACCATACAACTGCGGCGTGTGTACCGAGCTGATCGAGAGTCTGAGCCAGGATCGCTGCGAGCATCTCGTCTTGCGCATGGATGGAGGTGATCACCTGATCGATCGAATGGAGCGCCTGCACTGTACGAAGGCGGCGTCGAGCCTGTTCGTAGGAAAGGGCATTGGTAATGGCCTGGGCGGCACTATCGCCTATGCGCGCCAGAAACGCCAGGTTTTCCGCTTCGATGCTCGGGCTGTGGTGTGGCCGATACGCACTGAGCGCGCCGAGCACCTGTCGGCCACGCTGGATCGGCACAACCATCCAGTATACGCCCGATGTGACCGCACTAAGAGCTGCTGCCAACTGGTCGATGTCGAAAGCAGTAGGGCGGGCGGCGACAAGTTGGACGGCGCTCTGTTGTGCTTCCGAGAGGCCAAAGGTAGCGCCGAGTTCGAGCATCTCGGAGTCTGGACGGTAAAGATGGACACATGACGCTTCTGCGCCCAGCGTCTCGACAATGGTATGGCAGATCGTCGGAAGCAGGGTGGCGAGTTCCAGCTGGGCGCTAAAAGTGGCCCCAATCTGCGCGATACTTGCAGCGCGCTCAGCAAGGTGTTGCGCACGCTGCTCGGCGAGGGCACGGGCCGCAAGCTCGACGGTCAGGCGCGCATTTGCCGCGTTTAAGGTTGCCTTATGGTGCAGCAGATCTGCGACCAATAGGTGCAGTGAGCGGGAAAGGCGCGCAATCTCATTCTGACCGTTTGTTGTCGGGAGGGCGACAGCGGAGACGCCAAGACGCAGCTGATCGGCGGCAGCGGCGATGGTGTGAAGCGGGCGGGTAAAACGTCGGATCAACCGCCAGCGAGCAGCACGAGCAGTGCAAGCAGCGCGAACAGCGCAAGCGCCATCTGCTGCTGGAGGACAATGGCGGGTTGAAAGGCCACGCTTGTGGGCTGGCGCACGAGGACGATCCAGCCGAGACCGGGATAGGTACGGTAGCCAAAGCTTTGCTGATAGCCAACCAGATACGTGATGCCATCGGGCCATGTTTCGATGAGGTACCCATCTTGCCGGTTTTGCGCTGCGGCAATGCTGTTCACATTAAGTGGCTGATCGATAGACTGATTCGGCCCAAGAATGACTCGACCGTCGGCGCGAAGGATGAGCACATCCTCGGGGTTATGTGTGAATGAGGATGTATGCAGCGCGCGGGAAACCTCCTGTGCCCACTGCCAGCTCAAATGAGCGCCGAGCACACCGACAAAGCTACCGTTGTCATCGAAGACCGGCACGGCGATATCGACAAAACGTAGCGGCTCACCGCCGGGATTCGGCAGGAGGCGGGAGAGCAATTGCGCCTCGTGAACATCACCGATATAAGGGCTTTGCTGTGCGCGTTGAAACCAGGTACGCTGTGAGACATTCTGACCTTCAAGCAGCGCGCCGGTGCTGATCAACACGGTACCTGCGGCATCGGTGAGGCCGATCCAGGCATAATTGGGGTAAGTTATCTGCAGTTGCTCGATCAGCTGGCGTCGTTCCACGAGCGAGACCTGTGCATCGCGCAGGGTGGGCAAGACAGCGAGGATCTGCATATCGCGGAAGCGCTCGAACATGCCACGGTCGAGTAGGGACGCGATAGCGGTGCTACGCTGTGCAAGTTGCTCGCCGATGTCGGACTCGACCTGGCGGCGGGCGAGCGCGCCGACGATCATCGTTTGC
>JAAUTF010000142.1 GCA_012031775.1 Candidatus Altimarinota bacterium
TGTAGTATACACTTTACTGACTCCTCTCGAATAAAATTCAAGGCGAATTTCGTTGGTCAGGCTACTTGTGTTTTGAATAACTACCCCCTGATAGGAAGATCAAATAGATGTTGTACAATAGCGTGTATGACACACCGAACATTTCAATTGAGCGCGGCCGCCGCCACTGCATTGCACGCGGCCTATCAGGCAACCACCGACGGCCCCTATCGCACCCGCTTACAGGCCGTGCGCTTGTATGGCATGGGGTATGCCGTCACCACCATCACCGAGATTACTGGCGCACCGCGATCCAGTCTCATGCTCTGGTGCCGCACCTACCGCACGGGCGGCATTCCGGCACTCGCCGATCAGCGGGCAGGCGGCAACTCCCGCAAGTTAACCCCCGTCCAGATCGCCGATGTCCAACGCACGCTTCGGCTGTACACGCCACGGTCACGTTTCGGGCCAGGAGCCGCCACCCCCGATGGCACCGCTTGGACGGTGACCGACCTCAAACGGTTGCTCACCGAAGACTATGGCGTCACCTACCAAAGCATCGTATCCTATTATACGCTCTTCCAACGCTGTGGCTACTCCTATCATCAGCCAACGGCCGCGTTTCGTTCCCGCAACGAAGCGGCGGTCGTCGCGTGGGAGGCCATGATCGAAAAAAACTGATTGATCTGGCTCTCGCGCCCGAACCCACCATCATTCTCGCCGAAGATGAAGCCAAACTGTACCTGCAAGCCTCGACGATGGCCGTGTGGACACCCCGAGGGCAGCCCTTTGTGGTGCGCCTTGACCCGGGCCGGGCGTCAACCGCGTTTTACGGCACCTTGAACGTGCATACAGGGCAGGAAATTGTCACCCAAGCCGAGCATCTCACGGCCCAGACGACCGTCGTCCATTTGCAGGCGCTCCTTGATGCCTATCCCCGCAGCAACATCCTCGTCCTTTGGGACAAGGCACCATGGCATCGGGGGGCCGCGATCCGCGCCTTTTTGGCAGCGCATCCCCGCCTGAGCCTGCTCACGTTTCCCACCGCCGCACCGGATTTGAATCCGCAGGAGCATGTCTGGCGTGCGACCCGCCGGGCAGTGGCGCATAATCATACCCAACGGCGCTTACCGGATTTGGCAGCACGGTTCATCCACTACCTTCAACACACGACCTTTGTCAGTTCGTTCCTGCACAAATACATGTATCCTGTGTGTGCAGACTTTATTTGATCTTTCTATTAGTATACTGAGCAACCATGAGAGCGTCAACGAAATTTGAAGTGTCGGCTATATTAGGAGGAACAATGGCAAAAGCAGGTATCGTGTATGTTGGACCGCGAATGGTTGGTGGTGTATAGCGATCCGGGCGGCATTGGGCGTTGGCGGCGGGTGGGGCACGAGTTGCGCGGTACGGCGGTGACGGCGATCGAGGCGGAAGATGCGCTGACGCTAACGGTACAGACAGCGACGCTTGGCGTGCAGCGCAGCAGCGATGGCGGCCAGAGTTGGGCGCTAGTGGGCGAGGTGGCTCTTGAGCCGATCGGTGTGTGGGTGGCCACAACGGGCGGCCCGGTCGATCAGGTCTATCCGCGCATCAAGGCGGCCACTGCGCTGGCGCGGCTGGCAGGTAAGAATCCGGTGATCTTAGCGGCGGCGGCGGGCGGTATTATGTTCTTTCGCAGTGAAGATGACGGCATCCATTGGGAGCCGGCAGGTCTTCAGGGCGAAGGCATCGGGCGCGTAAACGTGATCATGCCTGCCAGCTACCATATCGATAGTGCCTGGGCCGGCACCGAGCGCGGTGAACTGCTGCATAGCGAGAATCGCGGGCGCGAGTGGCAACTCGTCGCACGTGAAGAGGTTGCTATTTTGAGCCTTGCTGTGATGCGCCTCATCTAAATTCTTGGGCACATGTTTGCAGAGTGAAGCTATGAAGATGCTTGCCTATTCTACCCATAAAAATCGGTGAAGCCGTCTTGGTCGAGGCGTTCGAGCATACGACGCAGTTTGGCGGCGCTTTCGGGGTAGGGCGCGGCGGCGATCTGCGCAGGGCTGATCTGTGCGGCGCGCTGCCAGATACTCTGGTCGAGCGAGGGTAAGAGCGAGCAAGTCATTCAGCGCCCGGCGCAGCCGGGGCGCATCTTCGCCGCGCAGCTTGGGCAGCACGCGCTGCTTGATCTGGGCATCGAGCGCTTGCTGCGTGCTCAGGCTGCCGCGGGCCTGGGCGACAAAACGCAACATCTCACCGATCGTGCGGTAGCCGAAAGGATGACCGGCCTCGGCAGCCGGTGTGTAGACCGCGCGGATCATCTGCCAGGTCGCAGCATCGACCGGATCGCGGTAGGTGGCGCGGAACGCATCGAGGTCGACTGCAGTTAATTCGATGACGTTGGCGCGGTCGAGCAATTTATCGCTGAGCGTGTAGGTGCTTTCGTCGACGTTTACGGTGCCGATCAGCCGTAGGTTTGGCGGCAGCCGCAGCGGGTTGCGCAGCAATTCGCCGCTTACCATCATCACCTCGGCGCTCGGCGCACCGATGTCGAAGGTTTGATCGACGGTCTCCATCGCCGAGAGCAGTGGCGCAAGATAATACTCCGGTCGAGCCAGGTTCATTTCGTCGAGGCAAACGAAGTAGAGCTGTTGTGGATCAGCCGTCGCTTGCAGGAGAAAGCGCAAAAAGGGCGTCGGGTGGTAGACGCCATTGAGCGCGTTGTAGTAGCCGAGCAGGTCGCGGGCGTTGTGCCAGTCAGGCTGAACGGCGACGTTGAGGTAGTAGGGGTTCTCTTTGCCGGGGGCGATATCGTAGACGCGTCGGCGTAGAGGCGCGTGAGCCGTGTCTTGCCGGTGCCGCTGATGCCGGGCAAAATAACAAAGGGCCGTGTCTGCAGGGCAACGTGATAGGCGCGGATGGTCAGTTCGTTCAAGGTAAAACCGCGCGTATGAATGCGCTCGACGAGCGTTTCGATCGGCGGCATGCTGCCTTCATAGCCAACACGTCGCTCGCGTAGCAGCAGTGCCGCTGCCGGGTCGCGCAACTCAGCCTGCTCCATCAGGGCCTCGTTAAGCGGGAAAAGTGTCAGGACATGGTCGACAAGGCGTGCCTGAAGATCGTCGGGCAGCTGCGCCCAGGGATACACGAAGCCCGCCCAGAGATAGCTTGCGGCGCGCTGTTCGAGGTAACGATCGAGCCAGAGTGCGCCATCATTGCGGCGACGTTCATCGCGCTCGGCGTAGCGCGCCTCGCCGTGGTGCGCGATCTGCTCTACCAGTGGTTGCCAGATAGCACGCCCTTCCTCCCAGAGCGCCTGCAGTTCGCGTTTGCGCGCTTTCCACAGCTGAATGCCCACTGTCACGGTGCGCTCGGCGCTGCTCACGCTCACCAGAATGCCAGCACCGCGCGGCGCTCGATCGAAAGCCACCCAATAATCTGCGATCGGTTCGCGCTCACCCTGACCGCGATGTACATAACGCTGTGATTTGAAGCTTGCCTCGTACAGCGGCCACTCGCGCGGAAAGCGTTGTGTTGCGGCCTGATGCACAGCCTCGGCAAGCCCAAGCAGCTGCGGGTGCAGCGCGGCTTGAACAGCGGCCCAGCGTTCGGCGATGCCAGGCGTGAGCAACGATTGGAGCGCTTCAGGCGGGAAGGTCGGCATAGTGAGGGTAGAGGATCGGATTGCAGAGCCTTAGCCGCAAGCTGCCGGGCTGCTGTGCGGCGAGCGTCGGGGCGCAGCATGCTGCGCTGGTGCGATAGCGTGCTGTGTCACGCGGTTGGCGGCTTGAGGTAGCGACGGTCGCCGTGCAGTGTTTCGCCGGTCGACTCATCTTGTGCTGGATCGGCGTAGTAGATGGAGAGCATCTGCAGCATGCCGTGCAACTCGGCGCAGAGGTCGTCGAAGGTATCGCTGAGTAGTTCGCTATCGTAGAGGCCTTCGTCGATGCTGTAGATGCGCAGCCCGGTGACGAACTGAACGCGCGGCGTGCGCCCGGCGATAAAGGTGATCTGAGCATCGACGCGCAGCATCTGTTCGGCGTCGACAAGCGTGCTATGCAGCTCTTGAACGGTATGCGCAATGCCTGGCAGCACGGTGATGTCGCGCTGCTGATCGACACCAAGCGGGATAAAATATGTCACTTCGACATCGAGCGAGGGGCCGACGTGCGCCTGCGCGTAGAGTCGTTCGTCGACGAAGCGCTCGATGTTGTCGAGCGACTCGCCGCCGCGCAGCGAGAAAACGGTGAATTCCGGTGACCAGCGAAAGGCGATCACAGCGCGTAGCGCCGGCTCTTGTGGCCCCTGGTCGTCGGCGGCTCCGTCGGGCAAGCAGGTGATGCTCAGGCTGCGACCGAGCGCGTGGGTGTCGAGCAATTCCTGCGTATATGCAACGTTTAGCCCCGTGCGTTCGATACTGCTCAACAGCACGGCGACGAAATTTTCATAGGTCAGCATAGCGCATCCTTCTAAGACAAGGTTTCAAAAAAGCCGTTTGTGCTGGTCAGTGGTGACGGCGTAGCTACCACCACCGACCAGCACAAACCCTTGCCTGAACCTGGCATTCGCCAGCACGGTCATGCCCTGGCGAACCGTGTCTAACGGTTCAATATAGCGTCATTATAGCACCTTAGAGCTGCTACAGCAGAAGTCAGGCCTTGGGATTCACGACTCAGAAGCGCGAGTGCAGCACAGTCCCTCGCCTCATAACACGCAGCTATGTATTTAATAGCGACGCGATGTATTGACTTTTTGTATCTTGTTCGGTTATAGTGCGAACATCCTAACGGGCGTTAGTTAGCAAGGTTGGTATGGATGGACTACAGTCCTCGCCGCGCCGGGCGCAGATCAACCAGGTGGCGGAGCAGCTGTTTAGCCGAAAGGGCTACCATGCGACGACGATGCGCGAGATCGCGCGCGCGTTGGCGATCGAAGGTGGTAGTCTCTACAGCCACATCGCCAGCAAGCAGGTTTTACTCTTCGAGCTCGTGTTGGCCTGTGCCGAGGAGTTCCGTCGCACGGCGCAGGCGGTGATCGCAGAGGGCGGCAGTGCGCGCGACCAGTTGCGACGTTTTATGCGGCAGCATGTGGCGGTGATCGCGGCGAGTATCGATCGCGCGGCGGTGTACTTTCACGAATGGCGGCACCTCGACACTGGGCAGCAAGCGGTGATTCGGCAGCAGCGTGATGAGTATGATGAGTTTCTACGCGCCATTTTGCGCAGCGGCATCGCCAGCGGCGAGTTCGCGGCGATGGACGAAAAGCTGGTGAGTTTGCAGATCCTCTCGCAGCTCAATTGGAGCTACCAATGGTATCGGCCCGAGGGGCCATTAAATAGTGAAGATCTAGCAGAGGCCTTTTTTGAGATTGTGATGCGCGGCCTCGAACCGCGCTAACGCGCATAGCCATCAGGAGGACTGAACAATGGCGTTTCTTGAACCGAAAGTCTTCGAAGTCTTCCGCCGCGAGATCGAGGGCGGGCCACTGGTTCACGCTGGCGGCGTAATCGCGAGCACGATCGAGACCGCACTGCTCTATGCGTGTGAACTCTACGCGCGCCATAGTGAAGCCTGTGCGCTTATGGTTGCCCCGCGCGACAGCTTCGCCGCGCTTGATGTTGCCCCCTCACGTACCCAGGCCGCCGATTAGCAGCGTCAGCGTGTTTCTTTTTGAACCGCAGCGGACGCAGCGTTAGATAGAAGTCGAGCCAGGTAGTGCGGCGGCGCGGGCGGTTGAGCCTCTTACGGACACCTTGGAGACAGGATCGACAATGACTGACGATAGTCTGGTGTTGGCCAGTGTCGATGGTGCGGTTGCGACGCTGACGCTAAACCGCCCAAAGGCGTTGAACGCGTTGAGCCCGCAGCTGATGGACGAGTTGATCGAGGCTTTGACTCATCTCGACGACGATCGTGCGGTGCGCGCAATTATCCTGACCGGTGGGCCACAAGTGTTCGCTGCCGGGGCCGATATCAAGGCGATGGCGACGGCCTCGCCGATGGAGATGGTGACCCGACGTACAATCGCGCGTTGGGCGCGCATTCGCGATGTGCGCAAGCCAATTATCGCGGCGGTGAGCGGCTACGCGCTCGGCGGTGGCTGTGAATTGGCGATGATGTGCGATATCATTATGGCTAGCGAGACGGCGCAGTTTGGCCAGCCGGAGATCAACATCGGGATCATCCCCGGTGCGGGCGGCACGCAGCGCCTTACACGTGCTATCGGCCCCTACCGTGCCATGCAGATGGTATTAACTGGCGAGATGTTGAGCGCGCACGATGCCTATGCCTTCGGCCTAGTCACCAGAGTTTGTCCGGTTGAGGCACTGCTGAGCGAGGCACGACGGCTGGCCGAGACGATCGCTACTCGCCCGCCGCTGGCTGTGCAGTTGGCTAAGCAGGCGGTGCGCTTTGCTGCCGAAACCACGGTGCGCGAGGGGCTGGAGATCGAGCTGCGTAATTTCTACTTGCTCTTCGATACCGCCGACCAGAAGGAAGGTATGGCGGCCTTTATCGAGAAGCGCAAGGCGACTTTTACGGGCGAGTAGTTAGTATATGGACAGACCTGTACGGTCTGCAAGCGAAACGATTACCATGAGTGACGAAACGACCGTTTTCTCGACCAGCGACGCAGGTGTTGCTACGATCACGCTGAACCGGCCGCAGGTCTATAACGCGTTTAACGCGCAGCTGCACCGCGAGCTGTACGCGGCGCTGCGCGAGGCCGAGCGAAATGGTGCGGTACGCTGTGTGGTCATCACCGGGGCGGGCAAGGCATTTTGCAGCGGCCAGGATCTCAAAGAGGTGCCGGAGGACGCCGGGCCGATGGTAAGCGAGGCCATCCGCAAGCGCTACAATCCGCTGGTGTTGAAGTTACGCAAGCTGGGCAAGCCGGTGATCGCTGCCGTGAACGGGGTGGCCGCTGGTGCCGGGTTGAGCCTGGCGTTGGCCTGCGACCTGCGGATCGCGGCGCAGAGTGCGCGCTTTAGTGCGGCTTTCGTGAACATTGCGCTGGTGCCCGATAGCGGTCTGACGTACTTCTTGCCGCGTTTGATCGGCCACGGGCGCGCGCTTGAGATGGCGCTGCTCGGCCAACCGATCGATGCGACGACGGCGCTTAGCTGGGGCCTGGTGAACCGTGTGACAGGCGACGAGGAGTTCCCCGATGCAGTGCAGGCGCTCGCTGCGCAGCTCGCTGCTGGCCCGACGCGCACCCTGAGCCTCATCCGCCGCAACTTCGATTATGCACAGGATGCGAGCCTGGAACAGGTGTTAGAATGGGAAGCCCAGGCCCAGCAGGCCGCTATTGATGGCGGCGAGTACAACGAAGGCGTGGCCGCCTTCCGCGAGAAACGGCGGCCCGAATACCTTTGAGGGTACAGGGTGCAGGTTCTACTGTCCCTGTACCCTGTAAGCTACTTTTTGGTTTTAGCGCTAAAAAATAGGTCAGCGCGAAGATAACAGCAGCGATCGAAAGCCCATTCGTCAAAAGTTGGGCTGGTGGTGAACCGCTAATCACCTGGCCGAGGAAAAGCACGCCGAGCACAACGATCACCACGCCGATGAGGTTATTCTTAAGATCGTCGAGGTTATGAATCGTCAGCCAGGATGGCAGCGGCACGGTGGAGTCGACGAAGAGTTCGTAGAGGCCAAGCGCGATAATATAGAGCACCGTGGTGAGCAGAAAGAGATCGACAAGTTCGATCAGGCTGAGCAAAAGCTGTTTTGCGCCCTTGCTATTGATACCGGCACTAAAGGCATTCCCGATAACAAAAAAGGTTTCGATCGCACCATAGAGCATTAGTGCTGTCGCGCCAATTGCAATGCAGATCACTGGCACGACCGCAAAATAACGCGTTGCCGCAACGATGCGCCTGACCATAGGAATTTCTCCCAGCTATGCTAGCCGCTACGACACGCCGAGCCTAAAAACGTTCGCCGCCGCCGCCTATCGCCCCCATCGCTGTTGGCTCCGTCAAACCAACCAGTGTTGCGCTCACCTGCCAGAGTTTGTCTTGCACCACCTGATCGTAGCTCTCGCGGTTACTGCGGCGCGGTGCGCTATCGACGTAGTACTCGCCGGTGATTCCCGCCACTTCAGCCGCCGCAGCCAGGTAGATCGATGTCGCGGCACCTTGCTCTGGCGTTTTAGCAAAAGGCCGGATCAGCTTAAAAGCGAAGTCGAAAAACGAGCCGTTGCCGTCGCCAAAGCCTGTGGCAACAAAGCCGGGGTGCAGCGCGTTCGAGGTCACCCCGCTCCCTGCCAGGCGCCGCGCGAGCCCATAGGCGAAGAGCACATTAGCTAGCTTCGAGTTGGCGTAGGCGCGCCAGCCGCTGTAGTTGCGGCTCTCGTGCAGATTGTCGAAGTTGATATGCCCGGCCTGATGTGCTTCGGACGAAACCGTGACAACACGGGCGGGCGTGCTGGCGATAAGGGTGTCGCGCAGCAGCTCAGTGAGCAGAAAATGCGCCAGATGGTTGATGGCAAAGGTCGCTTCGTAGCCATCGGCGCTTTCCTTCCGGCTATTCAGAAAAAGCCCGGCGTTATTCACCAGCACATCGAGACGTGTATGGCGCGTTTTGAACTCGGCGGCGGCGCGGCGCACATCGGCCAGTGCGGCCAGATCGGCCACAAGCAACTCGACACGATCGTTGCCGGTCTGGCGCACAATCTCGCTGCGCACTGCCTCGCCCTTTGCGGCGTTGCGCACCATCATCACCACGAGTGCCCCCTGGCGTGCCAGCTCAAGCGCGGTGATTTTGCCGATGCCTGAGGTGGCACCGGTGATCAGAATTGTCTTCCCTTGCACTTTGCGGCCTTTCTCCTGTAAGACTGCTACCACGTGTATTGTACACATAAAAGCTCTACGTCTTTTGATATAGGTACATGCTATATCGCATTGACAGCATAAGATAGCGCGCTGTGGCGATGGATTCGTGGCGCTGTCGTCGTACGATCACGCCAGGTTCGCAAGCGTTACAGGAGGATCGAGCGATGTGTGGCATACAACGGCGGATGCAGGCGGCGAGCGTTGGTCGGGAGACGTACGATGCGGAGACGGTGCGCCTTGATGTGCCGTTGCGCGTTATGCGCGCGCAGGGTGCGGCGTGCGCGAATGTGGGTTTCCCTGGTGGACGCTCTGGCTGATCTGGCCGCTGCTTGGCCTGATAAAAGCGGCGAGTGCCGCGCTGGCCCCGCTGCTGGTGCTACTGACAACACCGTTGGCGCTTGAAGTGACGCTGCTCCCGCTGCTGTTGATCGGTGCTGGCGTGGCGCTGGTGTTGCTTGGGCGGCGGGCGGGCAGGTAAACGAAGGAGAGCGTATGCACACCATCTTTTTATTATAAAGGGTAGAGATGAATACAGGGATGCAGGTCTTCAGCTCGTTTCAAGGCTACTGGCGGTCTTCTACAGCGGCACAACGCGTTTGTACAGCAGCGGAACGGTGCTTTTTGGTGTGATGTTGCTGCATGGTGTTTTGCTCGTGGCTAGCGGTGGCCCGCTCAATGGGCCGGTTTCGTTTCGTAAGGCGATGACCTTTGCCGAGTCGTTGGGGTTGGCCTGCTGGTCGGTGGCCTGGTTGCTCGGCTACTACCGCTTTGGAGGTGTAGGTAACTGGCTGGTTGCCGCCTGGGTGAGCTTCTTCGCCCTGGTTGAGACGGCGATGTTTACGGTACAGGTTTGGCGAGGGGTGCCGAGCCACTACAACTTCAACACGCTGTTTGATGGCATCATCTACATCGGTAGTGGTGTTGGGGCCGTGATCTACACTGCACTGATCGCCGTGTTGCTGTTACGCTCGGGGCGACTGCGGGAGACGGCAGCGCCGAGCATCAGGCTCGCCATCCGCACCGGCCTGCTGATGACACTGATCGGGTCGGCGGTGGGCGTAGTTATGAGCGCGAACGCCGGAGGTGTCTGGGAAGGAGTAGCACGCTTTGCCAGTAACCCGTATGGCGAGGCGATGGGCGGCTATATCGGGCAGGCCGAGGGCACGCGTGGCGGAAACCTGGTGCTGCTCCACGCGCTCGGTATCCATGGTTTACAACTCATCCCGTTGGCGGCTTGGCTGCTAAGCTATAGCCGCTGGCCAGAAGCGCAGCGCTATACGCTTACTGCACTCGTGGCCGGGCTGAATTTTGCGCTGATGGCTGCGTTTGCTGTACCAGTGTTTCAGGCGGTACCCTTAAGCGATTTCTCACCGACGATGCTGGGGATCATCGGCGCGATCGGCAGCGCCTTACTGGCGAGTTACGCGGTCATCGGCTACAGTGTGCTGTATCGGGAAGCGAAAAGTATGACGGTGACTCGGGAAGCGTGATATACATCGCACGCTTTACATAACAGGCCGTAAGATGGCATCTACCGACCATAATCGCTTCGATCCTTATAGCGGCGCGGTTGATGTCTCCGGACAGATCGCGTCGCTGCTGGCCTGTAGTATCCCACTTGTTGGCGGAGTTGTTTCCAGCTGGAGTATCGGGCGTATCGGCCTCTACGTGGGCTTTGCCTTCGTTTACCTGCTCCTGACACGGCTCTTTGTGTTGCCTGGGCGTCTGGGCTGCTGGCTGCGCGATACGCCGCTGCTGTACTTCCCGCTGGTGGGCCTGGCCGGTATGGGCCTGATCGCGATCAGTGGCGACAGCGTGATTCAGCCGGTGGTGATAACGATCCCCTATATCCAGGCTCTGATCAGCCAGGCACCGCCACGGCCCACGCTTGTCGCTATGTTCTACCTTATGCTACTGGCGGCTGGCATCGTGCTCAGCGGCGAGCGTAGCATACAGAGTGTGCTGATTCCGCTATCGGTCTATGCAGCGTTGCTGCTGTTTATGCGCGCCTTTACACGCATTGCCGTCGAGCAGCGCCGTGCGCGCGAACACGCCGATAGGTTGGCGGCGGATCTAGCGCGGCAACGCGATGCGGCCACGGCATTAGCCGAGGAGAACGCGCGCCTCTACGCGCAGGCGCGGCTGTCGGCGACATTGACCGAGCGCAACCGTATTGCGCGCGAGCTTCATGACACGATTGCCCAGGGCCTGACGGCGGTGACGATGC
>JAAUTF010000143.1 GCA_012031775.1 Candidatus Altimarinota bacterium
AGTCGGCCGCCCGCTCCTTCGGCCGTAAGGGCCAGCCATATCAGAGCCGAACACGCCAGCCTTGGCAGCTATACGCTGCTCTGCGGGCAAGCTGCCGAGCTGCTCTTCACCGAGAACGACACGAATCTGGCATCGCTCTTTGGCGTTCCCAACACGACACCATATGTCAAAGATGCCTTTCATCGCTACCTCGTCGACGGCGAGCAGGGGGCGGTTAATCCGACGCAACACGGCACCAAAGCCGCCGCGCACTACTCCTGCACGTTGGCACCTGGCGCAACGTGGACGATCTATTTACGCCTGAGCGATCGGGCAAGCGCGCCGCAGCAGCTCGATCAGGCTGAATGTGAACGGATCTTCGCACAGGCAAAGCCGAGGCTGAAGCATTTTACCGCGATCTTCAGCCGCCTTCGCTCAACGACGACGAGCGCCGCATCCAGCGCCAGGCTTTCGCCGGCATGCTCTGGAGCAAACAGTTCTACTACTACGACGTACACGAGTGGCTCAACGGCGACCCTGGCCAGCCACCGCCGCCGCCGTCGCGGCGCAGCGGGCGCAATCGCGAGTGGGAACATCTTAACAACGCCGATATCCTCTCGATGCCCGACACCTGGGAGTACCCGTGGTTTGCCGCCTGGGATCTCGCTTTTCATTGCATCCCACTAGCCCTACTGGATGCCGAGTTCGCTAAACAGCAACTCGTCTTGTTGGGCCGCGAGTGGTATCAGCATCCCAACGGCCAGGTGCCGGCCTACGAGTGGAACTTCAGCGATGTGAACCCGCCAGTGCTGGCCTGGGCAACATGGCGTGTCTATAAAATCGACCAGCGTCAGAGCGGCAGCGCCGATCGCGCTTTTCTCGAGCGCTGCTTTCACAAGCTACTGCTGAACTTCACCTGGTGGATCAACCGCAAAGATGCCGCTGGGCGCAATGTCTTTCAGGGTGGTTTCCTCGGCCTCGACAATATCGGCGTCTTCGACCGCTCGGCCCCGCTGCCCAACGGCGGCCATCTCGATCAGAGCGACGGCACAGCCTGGATGGGCATGTTCTGCCTGAATATGCTGACGATCGCACTGGAGCTTGCGCGCGAAAATCACGTCTATCAGGATATCGCGACCAAATTCTTCGAGCATTTCCTCTATATTGCCGATGCGCTGAATCACCTGGGTGGGCGCGATCTCTCGCTCTGGGACGAGCAAGACGAGTTCTTCTATGATGTGCTGCGGGTTGGCGATAATGGTATGCGCCTCAAAATTCGCTCGATGGTCGGATTGGTGCCGCTCTTCGCCGTCACCACGATCGAGCCGGGCCTGCTGGAGGAGTTACCTGAGTTTAAGACCCGCATGGAGTGGTTTCTCGAACACCGACCGCAGCTAGCGCAACTCGTCTCGCGCTGGTACGAGTCAGGCTTGGGTGAGCGTCGGCTGTTGGCGCTGTGTCGTGGCAGCCGCATGAAGCGCCTGCTACGCCGCGCGCTCGATACAAACGAGTTCCTCAGCGACTACGGCGTGCGCGCGCTCTCGAAGTATCACGCCGCGCATCCGTACCTGCTAGAGCTGAACGGATCGCGCTACGAGGTGCGCTATCTGCCCGGCGAGTCGGACAACGACCTTTTCGGCGGTAACAGCAACTGGCGCGGGCCGATCTGGTTTCCGGTGAACTACCTGCTGATCGAGGCGCTGCAGCAGTACCACCACTATTACGGCGACGATTTTCGCGTCGAATGCCCGACCGGTTCCGGCAACTTCCTCACCTTAGATGCGATCGCCGATGCGCTCTCGCAGCGCCTGATCGCGCTCTTCCGTCGCGACGAGCACGGGCGGCGCGCCGTTTTCGGCAACGACGATCTCCTCCAGCACGACCCGCACTGGCGCGACTACTTGCTCTTCTACGAATACTTTCACGGCGACGACGGCCACGGTGTTGGTGCCAGCCATCAAACCGGCTGGACGGGCTTAGTGGCGAAGCTGATTCAGCAGCAGGCAACGATGACCGGGTGACATTATGACGGGGTGACAAGGTGAACCTGACGGCAGCAAATAGATCGCCTCGTTACCCCGTCACCCGGTCACCCACGCCGCCCTAAATAATCCGGCAGTTCCACGCCAGCGATCGCTTGTGTGTCAGGAATAGGCGCGCCGGGCTGGAGACTGAGCGGCAGCACACCGGCCCAGATTGGCCACGCCATGTCTTCGGCGTCGTCTTTCGGCGGGCCGCTGCGCACCTTGGCCGAGGCGCTCTCGATCGGCACAGCGACCACCGTAGTTTGTTTCATCTCAACCTCGTTGGGCAAGCGTGCTTCGGCCCAGCGCCCCGGCAAACAGCGCTCCATAAACACTTCAAGCGCTGCGTACTGCTCGCTCGCCGGGATGGGTTCGCCACGCCCATAGATCGCCGCCGAGCGATAGTTCACCGAGTGGTGAAAGACCGAGCGCGCCAGCACAAGACCATCGATCAGCGTCACCGTGATACAGACCGCGCCGCCTGACTCCAGGTGGCGCAGCATACGGCTGGCCTGCGAGCCATGCAGCAAAATCCGGTCGCCATCACGCGCGTGAAGCGTCGGGATTACGAATGGCTGATCATCGACCACAAACCCACGTGGCAGAGCAGCGCCTCGTCGATAATCGGATAGATCTCGGCAGCATCGTAACGCCCGCGCTCAGCGAGGCGCTTCACCTTGTTGCGGTTTTCTTTGGGAAATTGCACTTGTCTGTGCTCCTCACAAATAGATATAGCAATCCTACATGAGTTGTACATTGCTGGTGTGCAATCTGGCGGCTACGCCACCAGATTGCACACCAGCTTGTTCACAAACCGTTTAGGGTTGCTATAATTGTGTGGCGAGGTGTTTGCAGCGTCGCTGCAAACACCTCGCCGCACGTATAGTATCGCTGTATGATACGTTATCCGAACATCCTTTATAAGAGCCAATTCGCGCTCCCCTACGCAGTCCAATTCCTTGACAAGGTGTAGTGAGAATGTTATGCTGGCTCTTACTTCTAAGCCGAAATGATGCGATCGACGAAGATTGCTTCTGGAGGGAGCGTCAGGTAGCGACAATAGCGCACCGTACGGTCTCAGGTTCGCCCGTAGCTCGTGAAATGCACGATGGTTCGGATCGACCTCCTACTTCTCCCGTTTTCCTCCCTCGGCTACGGTGAACAATAAGGAAGAGGCGTTATGGACGCATCGCATGCCGCTGCTTACAGCACTTCCGTCGGCGCTGATCTGCGCGATCAGGCCGTAGGCAACAGTGCGTCCACCATTCTCACCCCACGTTTCACCCCGGACAGTGTTGCTTTTGCCGCCTATCCGATCTTGCAACACCCGATTGTTGAACACTTCACCGAGACATCGCGTGCTAAAGAGCCATCGCTCACCAGCGACGAAGTGCGACGCGAATATATCGATGCGCTGCACAGCCCGACGGTGGAGGCGCTGATAGCGCGCTTGCTCTCGTACCTGCCCGACGCCGATGGCGAACTGGTGCGTCGCGCCTATGCGCTGGCTTTTATCGCCCACCGCCACCAGTGCCGTCGCAGCGGAGAGCCTTATATCGACCATCCGGTCGCCGTGGCCGCTATCTTGCTCGACTTGCAGATGGACGCCGTTTCGATCGCGGCGGCGCTGCTGCACGATGTCGTCGAAGATACGGGTGTGCCGGTAGAACTCTTGCAGGCTCAGTTCGGCCAGACGCTGACCCACCTCGTAGACGGTGTGACCAAGCTTTCAGGCCTTGAGGCGCGCAGCAAAGAGGATATTCAGGCCGGCACCTATCGCAAAATGTTCATTGCCACCGCCGACGACCCGCGCGTGGTGCTGATCAAGCTTGCTGACCGGCTGCACAATATGCGCACGCTCGGCGCTACTTCGCGCGAGCAGCAGCAGCGTGTTGCCCGCGAGACGCTGGAGATTTATGCGCCGTTGGCTCACCGCCTCGGCATGTGGCAGATGAAGTCTGATTTAGAAGATTTGGCGTTTAAGACGCTTAAGCCCGAGGCGTATCAGGAGATCGCCCAACAATTGACGCTACGCCGCGATGCGCGCGAACGTGTTATTCAGCGTGTGATCGCCAAAGTCAGGCTACACCTGGAGAAGGAAGCGATCCCCGCCGATGTAAGCGGGCGCTCCAAACATATCTATTCGATCTGGCGCAAAATGGAGCGCAAGGGCGTGCCGCTCGACCAGATCTACGACCAACTCGCGGTGCGCGTGATCATCGACGAGGCCGATCAGCAGAAGGCGATCGGGCTGTGTTACCGCGTGCTTGGCATCGTGCATATGCTCTGGACACCGGTGATGTCGGAGTTCGACGATTATATCGCTGTGCCGAAGGAGAGTTCGTATCGCTCATTGCATACGACTGTGCTCATTCCGCCCGGCACGCCTTGCGAGGTGCAGATCCGCACCCACGAGATGCACGCTGTTGCCGAACACGGTATCGCAGCACACTGGCGCTATAAAGAGGGCTTCGGTCGCTCCGACCAGAGCTTTGAGAATAAGCTGAAGTGGCTGCGCGAACTGATCTCCTGGCGCACCACCGATCTGCCCGACGATCAAGCCTTTGTCGAGAGTTTAAAGCCCGATCTCGATGAGCAGATCTATATCTTTACACCGAAGGGCAAGATTATCGATCTGCCCGAAGGCAGCACGCCGGTGGATTTCGCCTACCGCATTCACAGTGAGGTCGGCAACCATTGCGTCGGCGCGCGCGTGAACGGGCGCATCGTCTCGCTCGATTACCGGCTGCAGAACGGCGAGATCGTCGACATTATGACGACGAAGACGGTGCGCGGGCCGAGCCGCGACTGGCTTAACTTCGTCAAGTCGCCGAGCGCGCGCAATCATATTCGGCGCTATTTCCGCCGCCTTGAGCGCGATGAGAACGAAGCCGCCGGACGCGATTTGCTCGAAAAAGAGATCAAGCGCCTCGGTATTACGCTTTCCTTCGACAATATTGTGACGATCTGGGGCGCACGCAGCGTCGACGATCTCTTCGCTCTGATCGGTGGCGGCGAGGTGACGGCACGTACGGTGGCGCAGAAAGTGCTGGCCCACCAGGAGTCGATCCAGGACGAGTTCGTTCTACCCGCTATTCAGCCGCCCACAAAGCGCGACCCGCTCGGCATCCAGGTGCGCGGCATCGGCGCTGTTCCAACTAGGCTGGCCAAATGCTGCAACCCGGTGGCGGGCGAGCAGATCGTCGGTTACGTCACCCGGGGCCGTGGTGTGACGGTGCATCGCGCCGATTGCCGCACGGTGGTCAACGAACGCGAGCGCCTGATCGATGTGAGTTGGGGCGGCGAACCGCCGCGCGGCTACCCGGTGCCGCTGCGTATCGAGTCCTGGGATCGGGTTGGCCTCTGGCGCGATGTCTCAGCGATTATCGCCGATGCCGGTGTCAACATTGAGCGCATCGACCAGGTGCAGACACGTCGTGCTGCGCGCACGGTGCTCGAAGTGCTGGTGACAATCCAGAGCGTCGATCAGCTCAGCCAACTTATCGACAAGCTTAATCGTATCCCCGACGTGATCGAAGCGCGCCGCGAATCGCCACAACGAAGATAGTTGTTGTTAACGTAGCGGACGCAGCGGGCGCAGAGTATGTATAACTCTGCGCCGCTGCGTCTTCTGCGGTTAAAATACAGGTATGAGGAGCATCGACTCTCACACTATCACGCGCATCCAGGCAGCGCTGCTGGCCTGGTTTGCCGCCAACGCCCCGCGACTTGCCCTGGCGCCGCACACGCGACCCCTACCGCATCCTTGTCTCGGAGATCATGCTGCAGCAAACGCAAGTCGATCGGGTGATCCCCAAATATGAAGCTTTTCTAGCTGCCTTCCCGACATTAGCAGCGCTCGCCGCCGCGCCAACCGCCGAGGTGATCCGCCATTGGGCCGGGTTGGGCTACAATCGGCGCGCCGTCAACTTGCAGCGTACAGCGCGTACAGTGCTCGCCGAGCACGGCGGTGTGTTCCCGCAGGCGCCCGAGGAACTGCGTGCGTTGCCCGGTATCGGCCCCTATACAGCTGGGGCGGTGGCCTGCTTCGCCTTCGAGCGCGATGTCGCTTTTATGGATACCAACATTCGCCGCGTGTTGCGGCGCGCGCTCGTGGGGCCAGAAGATGCCGAGCCGACGAGCAGCGAGCGCGAGTTGCTCGAACTCGGGGCTTTGTTCGTACCAAAGGGCCAGGGCTGGGCCTGGAATCAGGCGATCATGGAGCTGGGTGCCTTGATCTGCACGAGCGCTATGCCAGCCTGTGGGCGCTGCCCGCTGCGTGAAACATGCAGCGCGTATGCAAGCTGGCGCGCACAAGAGCCACAAACGATTATGTTCGACGAAAGCTATCGCCCCGCGATCCGGCCCGCGCGCCGCGCCGCCGAGAAGCGCGAGGAAAGCTACGCTGGCTCGAAGCGCTTCTACCGTGGGCGCATCGTCGATGCCCTGCGCGCGTTGCCCGGCGGCGCGTGTTTGGCGCTCGCCGACCTCGGCCCACTCCTTAAGCCCGATTTTGGCCCGGACGACGCACCCTGGCTGCGCGACCTGGCGGATGGCCTCGCCCGCGATGGGCTGCTGGTGTTGGAAGAAGACACCGTGCGGTTGCCGTAGGGGCGCAGCATGCTGCATACCCTCAGCAACCGCATACTCACATCCTCGCTTGACCGCATTCTGACGCTGTGCTACAGTGTTCAGCATGGATACCGTCGTGTTGCGCCCTGGTCGCGAAAAGCCTGTACGCCAGCGTCACCCCTGGATCTTCTCCGGTGCCATCGCCGATGTGCTTGGCGAGCCGAGCGAAGGAGCGGCGGTCGATGTTGTTGGTGCGAGTGGCGACTGGATGGCGCGCGGCACCTGGAGCGGGCGCTCGCAGATCAGGGTGCGCCTCTTCGCCTGGGAGCCCGATGCGCTGATCGATGAGACTTTACTGCGCGCGCGCCTCACAACAGCTATCACTGGGCGCGCTAGCTTCGACAGCACCCCCGACGCCGCCTACCGCCTCGTCTTCGCCGAGTCCGATCTGCTGCCCGGCCTGATCGTCGACCGTTTTGGAGCGTTACCTTGTTGTTCAACTGATGACGCAAGGCATCGCTGCGCGCGCAGAGCAGATCGGTGGCGTTGCTGCCGCGAACTCTGTGCGCCGCGCGGCATCTACGAGCGCAGCGACGCCGACGTGCGCGAGAAGGAGGGGCTGCCGCCCGCTGAAGGCCTGCTCTGGGGTGAAATGCCGCCTGAGCGGCTGGCCCTGATAGCAACAACGGCCACATCGCTTAACTCTGGCCCATTGCCGCACCTTTACGCCGACCTGCGCAGCGGCCAGAAGACCGGTTTCTATCTCGACCAAGCGGTCAACCGCTCGCTCGTCGCCCGCTATTGCGTTGATCAAGAGGTGCTCGACGGCTTCTGCTACAGCGGGGGCTTCGCCGTAGCGGCCGCTCAAGCTGGTGCGCGTTCCGTTGTCGCCGCCGACAGCAGCGCACCGGCCCTGAGCCTGCTGCGCGACAACTTCGCGCTGAATCAGATCAACACTCCGCTCGAGACGGTCGAGGCCGACATGTTTCGCCTGCTGCGCCAGTACGCGAGGCGGGTCGCAGCTTCGACGTGATCGTGCTCGACCCGCCTAAATTTGTTCATAGCCAGGCACAGGTAGATCGCGCCGCGCGCGCCTACAAAGACATCAACCTGATCGCTATGCAGCTGCTACGGCCCGGTGGCACACTGGCGACGTTTAGCTGCTCTGGGCTAGTGTCGCCAGACCTGTACCAAAAGATCGTCTTCGGGGCGGCAGTGGATGCCAGGCGCGATGTGCAGATCCTGGCGCGCCTCAGCCACCCGCCCGATCATCCGATCTTGTTCAGCTTTCCCGAGAGCGACTATCTCAAAGGCTTTGTCTGCCGCGTCTTGTAGGGATTGGGGAGCGGCGCACTAACAGCACACACGTCGCCAATCGCCGATCGTCAAGCACAATGAGCTACACCATCTTCGAGGACGGGCATATCTCCAGCCCGATGGACTTTCGTGCCACCGGTGTGTCGTGTGGCCTCAAAGGCGGCACAAAACAACGCGATCTGGCCCTGGTCTACTCGCTTAAACCCTGCCGGGTGGCCGCCATGTTTACCGCCAGCCTGACCAAAGCTGCACCGGTCTTCCTCGATCAGGCGATCTTGTCGCGCAACCGCGAGACCATGCGCGCCGTGCTGATCAACGCTGGGCAAGCCAACGCTGGCACCGGCCAGGCTGGGCTCGCCGACGCCGTCGAATGTGCCAAGCTTGTCGCCGATGAGCTCGAAGTGCAGCGCGACGCTGTGCTAGTGATGTCGACCGGTGTGATCGGCGTGCCACTACCGATGCACCGTATGCGCGACGGCATCAAACGCGCTGTCTCCGAACTCGATAGCGGTGGCGGGCGGCGGGCGGCAGTGGCGATCCTGACTACCGATAGCAAGCCGAAAGAGCGCGTCTACCGCGTGCAGTTGCGCGAGGGCCGTCGCATCATGTTGGCTGGTATGGCCAAAGGCACGCGCATGGTCCACCCACGGCTCGGCACCTTGCTCTGTTTGATCACCACCGACCTGGCGATCGAGCAGCGCCTGCTGGCCCGATCGCTACAGCAGAGCGTAGAGCGTTCGTTTAACCGCATATCGGTCGACGGCGACCAGAGCCCCAACGATACTGTGCTGGTGCTGGCGAACGGTGCAGCCGAGGGGCCACCGATCAGCGATGCCACTTCGTGGGAATATGGCGTCTGGCAGGAGGCGCTCGATGCATTGCTCGCCGATCTCAGCCAGCAAATCGTGCGCGACGCCGCTGGAAGTGGTAAGATAATACAGGTTGTTGTACGCAACGCCGCCAACGAAGAGGCCGCACGCCGCATCGCCGAGCGTGTCGCCACTTCTGCCTCCTTACGCGCAGCGGTCGCGCGTTAGCGAGCCGAACGTGGGGTGCGCTGCTGGCCGCAGTTGGGGCGAGCGGCGTTGAGTTGCGCCCTGAGCTTCTCGAGCTACGTATCGGCCCCGTCTCGGTGCTGATCGAGGGTACGCCGCGCCCCTACGACGACCAGGCACTCCTTCAATTGTTTAGCAACACCGAAATCGAATGTATCATCGATCTGCATCAGGGTCCGGCGATGACCACGATGTGGACGTGTACCTGGCACAATGATCAAAATCATTGAACAACTTCCGCTGTTCCCGCTCGGCACGGTGCTTTTTCCCGGCGCTCCGCTCAATCTACATATTTTTGAGGAGCGCTATCGCCTTATGATCGCGCGCTGTCTGGAGGAAAAACAACCCTTCGGCGTAGTGCTGTTGCGCTCCGGCGAGGAGGTCGAAGAGGGACGTCTGGCGACAGAACCTCCTATCCCTTGCGAGATCGGCACGTTAGCTTATATCGATAACAGTGTGCATCTTGAAGATGGCCGCTATCTGCTTACTGCCGTTGGGCGCGAGCGTTTTCGTGTTCGCACGGTGATCGACCGCGCACCCTACCTCGTCGCTACTGTTGAACTGCTCGATGAGGTCGAGGGCGATGGGCTTGAACCAGCGATCGCGCAGTTGCGCAGCACCTACGAGAGCTACTGGCAGGCTGTGGCGCGAGCCACTGGTTCCGATATCGAGATCGAAAAACTGCCCGACGACGCAGTCGCACTGACCTATGATCTCGCCGATCGTCTGCAGGTCACGATGCCGCGTAAACAGGCCTGGCTCGAAGGCACAGCCGCTAACCGCGCTCGCAGTATGACGGCTGTGCTGCGCGCCGAGCTCTCGTTGCTGCCACGCCCCGACCTCGATGGCGACGGCGGGCCTGGCTATTCACTCAACTAGTTATGGTTATCGGCTCATGCACCATCAGCATCTACTTACCGGCGGCGCACTCGTTGAAGGAGAAGCGCTCGGCGGTAAAATCAATTGTGGCGCGCGTACGCAATGAGTTCAACGTCTCGATCGCCGAGGTCGACGCGCAAGATGTCTGGCAGCGCGCGGTGCTTGGCGTGGCCTGTGTTTCTTCCTCCGATACATATGCGCGGGGTCAGCTCGAAGCGGTGGTGCGATTCATCGAAGAGCAGCGCCCCGATCTACCGGTACTCGACCACGAGATCGAGCTCTTATGAGCCATTGCTAACTCCCGTGCTCTCTGCGGTTCAAATACCATGGAAGAAGTTCCGCCATTCCCGCTATTGGCGCTGGTCGGCCAGCCCGAACTGAAGACAGCGCTGATTTTGGGGTTGGTCAACCCCGGTATTGGCGGCGTCTTGCTGAGCGGGCCGTATGGCGTGGGCAAAAGCACAGCGGTGCGCGGCTTGCTCGACATTTTGCCCACGGTTGAGCGCGCAGACGAGACCGGAACAAGCCACCACGAGCGTGTGCGGCTGGTAGAATTGCCGCTTAACGCGCGTATGGACGATGTTGTCGGCGGCATCAACGAGCGCGTGGCACTGGAGCAAAGCCGTGTGCAGATCGAAGAAGGGGTACTGGCAAAGGCGCACCGTAATCTGCTGTATGTCGATGAGATCAACTTGCTCGACCCAGCCGTGCTCGATGCGATTCTCGACGCAGCGGCACAAGGCCGGGCCATGGTGCGTCGCGGCGCAGTCACACGTTTGTTCCCTGCGCAGTTCGTGCTGATCGGCTCGATGAACCCCGAAGAGGGCAGCCTGCGCCCGCAGATCCTCGATCGCTTTGGGCTGCGTGTCTGGGTAGCACCGCTCGCCGAGGCTCAGGAGCGCCTGGAAGTTTATCGCCGTACCCAGGCTTTCCGCACCGACCCGACAATTTTCCGCCGCGCTTACGCCGCGCAGACGGAGGCACTAGCTGAGGAAGTCGCCGCCGCACGCGAGATTATGCCGCACGTCATGGTGCCTGCCCCGATCGAAGAGCTGGCGCTGGCGCTGATTCAGGATCTACACATCCCCTCGCACCGCGCCGAGATTGCCTGCTCGAAGCGCGCGCGCG
>JAAUTF010000144.1 GCA_012031775.1 Candidatus Altimarinota bacterium
CCGCCGCTAAGGCTGCCGAAGAGGGACTCAAAGCACAACAGGCTGCGCACATGGGCGCGATGATAATGAGTATAGCTGGCGGTGCCGATATTCATACATGCGCTACGCCACTGCCGCTGCCGCCGCACGGCCCCGGCCTGGTGATCGACGGCTCCAAAACCGTCTTTATCAACGGGCTGCCCGCCTGCCGACTAGGCGACACGATCGTCGAGGCCCTTGGCCCGCCCAACAAAATTATCAGCGGTGAGACAAGCGTCATTATCGGTGGCTAACACCATGATTATTCAGCACAACCCCATTATTGGCATCGGCTGGCGCTTTCCGATCGGCATCGACGGGCGCGGCCATATCGCGCTGAGCGTCGGCCTGCAAGATATCGAAGAGGCGATCGAGATCATTCTCAATACACCGATCGGCACACGTGTGATGCGCCCGACTTTTGGCTGCCGCATCCATGAGCTGAACTTCGCGCCGCTCAACGCCAGCACCACCACAGCCGCTTGTCATTATGTCGAACAAGCACTGGGCATGTGGGAGCCGCGCATCGAGGTATTAGACATTCAGGCCGAGGCGGCTGAAATAATCGACGAACCCGGCGCGCCGCTCAAAATCGCTCCGGCAGCGCGCAACAGCCTACGGCGCGCCTCGCCGCACGCTCTGCCCTGTCTGCTGATATCGATTCGGTATGTTGTGCGCGCCACCCACGACGAACGCGCGCTCATCTACCCGTTCTATTCGATACCAGAAGAGTTCTGACGAACTCTTCTGGTTCAAAAGATGAGAAGAACAAGCGGATCGTGCTGTGTAGGCAAAGCTTACCCAGCACGATCCACAATTCTTCCCCTTCACCCTTCCCGGAGGGATACGTATGGCGCTGCCGAAACCTAATCTCGACGACCGCACCTTCCAGAACCTGGTTGACGAGGCCAAACGGCTCATTCCGCGCTATTGCCCGGAGTGGACAGATCACAATGTCTCTGATCCGGGGGTGACGTTGATCGAGCTGTTCTCTTACATGGTCGAGTCGCTGATCTATCGCGTTAACCGCGTGCCCGAGAAGAGCTACATCACTTTTATGGAACTGATGGGCGTGCGCCTGCAAGAACCGGCAGCGGCGCGCACCGAATTAACCTTCTGGCTGACCGCTTCGCCGAGCGAAGCGCTGACCGTGGCCCAGGGCACCGAAGTGGCCACCGTGCAGACGGCGTCGGAGGCGGCGGTGAATTTCACTACTGATTTCGACCTGGTGATCAACCCACCGCGATTATTCGCCTGCCTGACCTCGCCGGACGAACGCAGTTTCAACGATCGTACGCGCGCGCTAGAGTATGCAAACGAGCCCTTTCCAGCGTTCGACGCACAGCCGCAGCCGGGCAATGCGTTTTATCTAGGGTTCGAGAGCGAGCTGAGCAACCATATTTTGACCATCGATCTCGATATTCGTGAGATCGCTGGCATCAGTATCGACCCGAAAGACCCACCGCTAGCCTGGGAGGCCTTCTGCAAGCTCGCCAGCGGCAACAACGGCTGGGTCGAGGCCGAGGTGGTGGGCGATACAACTAAGGGCTTGAATGGCGGCGGGCGTATCACGCTCTTTTGTCCGCCGCCGGATGGCGCGCCAATCGATAGACAACAAGAGCGGCTTCTGGTTACGCTGTCGCACAATTCCGGCGCGCAGCGGGCGCAGCGGCGATGGTTACAGCTCTTCACCGAAGATTTTTGACCTGCAGGCCGCTAGCCTCGGCGCAAGCGTGAGCGCCACCCACGCACAGGCGGTCGTTAACGAGGTGCTTGGCCGCAGCAACGGCATGCCCGGCCAGCAGTTCAAGCTGGAAATTGCACCGGTGCTGCCGCGCCGCAATGGCGAGACGCTTGAAGTGCAGAACCCCGACGGCAGCTGGGAGGCCTGGGAGGAGCGCGAGCATTTTGGCAGCTCCATGCCCGGCAACATGCACTTTGCGCTCGACAGCGTCAGCGGTATCGTTGGCTTCGGCCCCACCGTGCGCGACCCCGAGGGCGGCGAACGCCAGTACGGCGCGATTCCGCCCGAGGGCGCACTCATCCGGATGTCGTGCTACCGCAGTGGCGGCGGTGTGGCGGGTAACGTAGGCTCAGAGCGCATCACCGTGCTGAAAACGGCGGTGCCTTACATCGCGCGGGTACATAACCGCAAGCCCTCGGTGGGCGGGCGCGACGCTGAAACACTGGAACATGCCCAGATGCGCGCGCCGAAAGTGCTACGCACCAGTTTTCGCGCGGTGAGCGCCGAAGATTACGAGTTCCTCGCCCGCGAGGCCTCATCCGGTATCGCGCGGGTGCGCTGTTTGCAGCCACGCGCCAGCGGTTCTACCGGCAGCCCGCCTGCCGGCGTCGTGCGCGTACTGATTGTGCCGCACGTTGGCCATCCCGAAAGACGGCTGCTGCCCGAGCAGCTCCGCCCACCGCGCGAGATGATACAAGACGTACAGAGCTACCTCGACGAGCGACGCTTGCTGACGACCCGCCTTGAGATCGGTGTGCCAACCTATACACTCGTCGGCATTCAGGCGCGGCTCAAAGCACGGCCCGAAGCCGATCCGGAAAAGGTCAAAGCCGATGCCGAGGCGCGGCTGTACCGTTTTATCAACCCGCTCATCGGCGGCCCCGGCGGCGATGGTTGGCCCTTTGGCCGCGACCTTTATATCTCAGAGGTGCTCGCGCTGCTGCAAGGCACGCCCGGTGTAGAATATGTCGAGGGCGCACGGATGCAGGTGCAAGGGCAGAGCAGCGAAGGGGCGCTAAATAAAATTACGCTCGCGCCCGATCATCTGCTCACCTCAGCGGAGCATTCGATCGTTGTGGTGAAATAAAGCATGTTATGCGTGTGATAACGACTTCGTCGCTATCACACACACTACCACTATGGACTACGGCAAACTCATTGTCACCCGGCCCGGCGCAGCGGAGCAGCGCGCAGCCTTACGCATCGGCAGCTTCACCATCGGCAGCGATGCGGCCAATAATGTAACGCTGAGCGATGCGGCGGTGAGCGCTTATCACGCGCGCATTATCTGCACGCCGAACAGTTGCTCGGTAAGCGACCTGGGCAGCCAGAGCGGCACCTTTGTGAACATGGTGCGCCTCCAACCGCATACGCCGCAGCCCTTACGTCATCACGATCAGCTTAAAATCGGGCCGTTCACGCTGCGCTACCACGCTGCTGGTATTGCTGAAACAGCAACACCACCGCCTACACCAAGCGTCGATAAGCCAACAGCGACGGCACAGCCAGCGACCCGCCAAGGCAGCCAGCCGCCAAGCCAGGCTACGCCGCGCGCTGGTGTGCAGGAGCAGCAGCACGTTATCCTGCCGCCCGACATCGCAGCGCAGCTCAGCTTCGCGTCTGGCGGCGGCAACGGCGGCGATCGTACCGCGCGCCTGTTACGTGGCAATCGCGGCCCGCGCCGAATGATGCCGGGTGAGCGCCAGCTTAAGTACAGTGCCGACGACTACCTGGCACTACTGCCGCCTATTTATCACGATGATCCGTTTCTAAGCCGTTATTTGCTGATTTTTAAATCCATCCTCGACCCGATCGAACGCATGATCGGCCAGGTCGATCTCTATTTCGACCCGCGCATCGCGCCCGAGCAACTGCTGCCCTGGCTAGCCACCTGGGTCGACCTGGTGCTGAACGAAAAATGGCCGCTTGAGCGCCGCCGTGAGTTGATCGGCTATGCCGCCACGCTCTACCGCTGGCGCGGCACACGGCGCGGGCTTAGCGATTATTTGCGTATCTATACCGGCACGCGCCCGCGCATCGTCGAGCCTGGCCAGGAACGCAACGGCGAGGCAAAGCTTTCTGATCACACCTTCGCTGTGTACATCGAGGTCGCCGATCCGGCACAACTCGACCGCGACTTGATCGAACGCATCATTGAGGCCGAAAAGCCCGCCCACGCCGCCTATACCTTGCAGATCGGCAAAAACGGCTAGAGGTACAGGAGGTTACTGGGCACGGTGAAGCCGCAACGCTGCCCCCAACACAGCTTGTGCTCCGCAACATCTATAGACAAACCATGCAAACAGCGCATAAAAGAACAACGCCACAAAGCACGTGCATGCGCTGCGCAGCTGTTCCTTTGTTCGACATTCTTTTGTTCTCTCTATATTAACACCTGTAACCTACACCTTGTAACCTATAAGCAGCGCACGCATCGATAATCGCCCCTCCTACGCGCCGCTTTCTGCAATCGCCCGAGGCAACCTATGAGCTTCGGCACTTTAACCGTCCGCCAGGCCGATGGCCGCGTCGATCGCATCAATATCGAACGGCCCACGCTGCGCATCGGACGTAATGCTGACAACGACCTTGTCCTCGCCGACAGCCACGCGTCCGGCTATCACGCCGAGATCCTCGCCGACCCGAGCGGCTGCCAGATTATGGATCTGGACAGCTACAACGGCACGGAGATCGATGGCGTGCGTATCGCTGCGCAGACGCCACACCCGCTTTTTCCCGGCAGCCGCGTGCTGATCGGCAATAGCGAACTGGTGCTTGGTGCTGCCTCCACCGGTGAGCCGCAGAACGGCGCGCCCACCGCTGCAGCTACACAGGCGGCCGCGCAAATCGGGCTGGAGATCCAGCCCGGCCAGTTTACCGTCGACGCCGGCGGCACGATCGTCGCTAGCGTTCGTATCATCAATCGCTCCACGTTTGTCGATAAGATCGAACTAAGCGTGCAAGGGCTGAGCAACTGGGCGACGATCACTCCGACCAGCCATTCGCTGCTGCCCGGCGATGAGGCTGCTGCGCAGATCGTGATCAGCCCGCCCCGCGTCCACGCCAGTCGCGGCGGCCAGCACCCCTTTGAGATCATCGCGCGCTCGGAGAAGCGCGTGGAATTGCGTTTTGCCGCCAGCGGTCTGCTGACGATCAATCCTTTCAGCCAGTTCAGCTTCCGCCTGGCCGAGCCGACAACACGCACTGCCTGGGTTGGCGCGACATATCAACTGCAGATCCGCAACGAAGGCAATCTACGCCGTCCTTTCATTTTAGATGGCTTGAACGACGAGGGTGCGTTTGGTTTCACTTTCAAACCAGAGCCGCTGGAGATCGACCCTGGCGAGGAACGCCCCAGCCAGCTTGCGGTGCGCCTCAAGGGGCTGCGGCTCTTCGGCCAGCCAAAAACCTATTCATTCCGCGTCACCGCCCAGCCGCTGGATGAGAGCGCGCCCCTACAGAGCACCGACGCACGCCTTATTCAGCGCCCACCGCTACCGCCCTGGCTGCTGATTACCCTGGCAGTGCTGGGGCTGCTCACCGCCTGTGGGCTGCTCACCTGGGCGCTCAGCCGCCCGGCGCTCGATCTCTTCAACCGTTTCTTCAGCCAGCCCACCGTAGTGCCAACCTTGCTCCCAGGCCAACCTACGCTTGCGCCAACGATCGATCTCAACGCCACTGGCACCGCCCAGACGCAAAGCTTCGCCCAGACCCAAACTAGCGTCAGCCAGAATCTGGCGCAGAGCGCGACTGCAGCTGGCCAGGCGAATACCGGCACACAGACCAGTGTCGCTCAGAATGGCCAGCAGACCCAGACGGCGCTCGCCGTGGCGGGGCAGCAGACCGCCACCGGTATTGCCGGCAGCGGCCAGGGCACAGCTACAGCCCAGAGTCAGACGCAACTCGCGCAGAGCAGCGCGCTTGCCGCCACCGCCACCGGCATCGCCAATACCGGTGCCACCAATGTGGCCGCCACCCAGACGGGTTTTGCGCTTCAGCAAACACAAACCGCGCTCGCACTGCCCACGCTCACCGGCCAGCCGACGGTCACTCCGCCGCCTTCGCCGACCACGCTAGTGCAGGGTGCCGACCAGGTGATCGTTTTCGATCGTGTGTTTAACATTCCGATCAGCGCACGACTCCCGGTGCGCGGCGACGAATACATCGGCCAAGACGCGCTGTTCTGCTTCTACCAGCCGCGCCTGAACGACCTGGAACTGAGCGACTACGGCGGTGCGCTCTACCGGCCAGCCTTCCAAGGAACGACGATCGTTATTGACGATCTACGCCTGCTCGAAGGCAACAGCGACATTACCCGCGCCAGCGTGACGGTACGTTTATCGAGCCCGAACGGCTATACCTTTAGTGACTATACGATTACATATATTACGCGCGATGGTACGGCTACCGCTGGTAGCGACTATGAAGCGCAGATCGGATCGTTTATCTTTCCAGAGGGCGCAACCCAGGTGCAAGTGGTTATCCCGATCTTTGGCGACATCGAAGTCGAAGCGGACGAAACTTTCTCGGTTATCTTGACTGGCATCACCGGCGGCAGCACTTTTCTGCCGACGATCGCCGACGCGCAGGGATCGTGACGATCGTCAACGATGATCTGCCTTCGCCAACGCCCAGCCCGACGGTCACTAGCACAGCGACGGCGACGAGCAGCCCCACGCCGGTCACGCCGACGATCGAGCCGCCGAGCGTCACTCCAGTGTCGCCAACAGTGGCAGTGCCGACAAACACGGCAACCAGCACGGCGACGAGCGGGCCAACGGTCGCACCGGCACCGCCGACGGCGCTGCCGCCAGCCGAGGATGTCTTCGACTGCCAGCCGCCGATCCCAAACAATACAACCTTGCGTCTGCTGCAACCCGTGATCTACCCGCCACCGGTAGTGGTAGTGAACAACGCGCCCTTCCATCTGCTCACCGCCGACAGCGGGCCAAACGCGATCGTCAACGACTCGATCAGCGTGATCAACTTCGCGCGCAACATGCAGGAGATCAACGTTGGCATCTGGTACCCTGGTGGCGCGGCGGCGACCTATATACTTTTCGCCTTCGACGAGCGCGGTGAGCTGGTCGGATCGAACCGTCGCGATGCAATCGGCGTACCAACGCTCTATCAGCTCGATTTTAAATCGGTGGAGCGCCCGATTCGCCAGTTGGTCATCGAGGCACGCCCGGTGTTCGCGGGTGAGTTCGGCCCAGATTACCGCTTTAGCCCGGTGCTGCCTGCCCTGCTCACCAGGGTGGAGCTACGGTATACAACGCCATGATCTTCGGTAGCCTCAACATTTCTTACGCCGACGGCCGCGCCGAGACGATCGCCATCGATAAGCCCACGCTCACAATTGGGCGGTCGAGCGATAACGATATCGTGATCGGCGATGTAGCGATCTCAGGCAATCACGCTCAGATCCTGGCCGACCCGAGCAGCCTGCAGATCATCGATCTCGGCAGCGCTAATGGCACCGAGGTCGATGGCGCGCGCATTCTGGCTGGCTTCCCGCAGCCCTTGCAGAACGGCAGCCAGATCCGCATTGGCGGCACCAAGATGACGGTTGTTCTCAGCACTGGCACGCGCACGCCAGGCCGCACCCCCGTGCTGCCGATGAGCAATGACGATCTGCTCGGTCGCTTGATGGGCGAGCAAGTAGCGGCCAAGCCAAAACGCGCCACCCAACCGCTGCAGCGCAACGCGGTCGCGCCGGTGCAGCAAGCGCCAGCAGCGCCGCCTGTGGTCGATATCGGCCTCAGCCTCGCGCCCGACGAGCTGAACGTCGACGCCGGCACGACGGCCTTTGCGAGCGTGAGTGTGATCAACCGATCGATGTATGTCGACAAGATCGATCTTCATGTTGAGGGGTTGCAAGATTGGGCAACGCTGAGCCCGGCAAGCCATTCCTTGCTGCCCGGTGGGCGCGGCGAGTCACAGCTTATCATAGCCCGCCACGTGGGCCAACAAGCCGGGCCGGCGACCATTCCTTCACCGTGATCGGGCGCTCGGAGAAGCGAGCCGATCTACGCTTCAGCGCTGCAGGGCGCTTGAATATCAAAGCTTTTACCGATTACGCATTCACCCTGCTCGACCCACGCACCGTGACGGCATGGCTTGGCGCGAAGTATCGTGTGCAGGTGCGCAATAACGGCAACCAGAGTCTGCCGTTCACGCTCAGCGGGCAGAACGATGAAAGTGCCATGCGCTTTCGTTTTCGCCCCGAACCGCTGGAGGTAGAACCTGGCGAGACACGCGCCAGCAACCTGCATGTGCGCCTGCGGGTCGGGCGCGCCTTCGGCCAGCCGAAGACCTACCCACTACGTATCACCGCGCAGCCCGGCGACGACTCGGCACCTGCGCAGAGCGCCGATGCACGCCTGGTGCAGCGCCCGCCACTGCCGCCCTGGCTCTTGCTGCTGCTCGCCATCCTAACACTGCTCTTTACCGTCGGCCTCTGCATCACTACCTACGTCGCCGCGCTGGCCCCGATCGTCAACCCGCCCGTGCAGACGGCTTGGGCTGGCTGGTTTGGTCGCCCCTCGCCGACGCCCGATCTGGCGCAGACGCAGACGGCCTTGGTGAGCGTGCCGACACCTGCGCCGACCGTCGCCACATCCACACTTCACGGTACCCTCGCCCGTAGCGCTACCGACCGCGCCGCCGCCAGTGCCGGTGGTCGTTGTGCCGACTGTGATCATCAATATTCCGCCAGCCCCGCCCGCGCCGACCGCCATTCCGCCCGCACCGCCCGTAATCATCACTGTCCAGGTGACGGCGCAGCCTCGAGCGCCCGATACCGTTGTGGCCTTCGACCAGCCGGTCGGCAACCAGAACGCGGGGCGCTTTCAGATCAGCGGCAACGAGATCGCGCCGCAGGATATGGTCTTCTGCCAGTATCGCGAACTGGAGATTCGTAGCCAGCCGCCTACAGCGGGTGATACCACGCCGAACGATCCGCCGGCCACTCAAGACGGCATCACGCTGGCCGTAAGCGACCAACCCGACCCGGCCACGCCGGGCGCGATCATCACTTATAACGTGACGATCAGCGATGCTCAGCCTCGACGTTTCGCTGGCATGGCCTTAACCGTGCGCCCCGGCAACGGTCAGCAGCTGAGTCTCCAGACCGATAGCCGCTGCGTCATGCAGCCCGAAGGTTCGCTGATCTGCAATCTGGCGGGTGAGCATCCGCTTGGCCCCGCCAACAGCGAAACGCTCGCTATTCCGCTGTTGGCTGCACAGCCGGACCAGGCCAGCCCGCAGTTCGAGCTGGCTGGCTTCTACGATTCGAGCGCCGCGTACCCGCTCGCGCAGGCACCACAGCAGTTTCGCATTCAGCTGCGCGCCAACACCACTATCAGCGCGCCACCGCCACCGCTGGCGAGTTGCGGCCTGGAGAATAATGGCACCATCCTGCGCGAGATCGAGGCGCGCGGCACCGTACTGCAGCAGCTGGTGCCCGCGATCTTCCCGGCACCAGGCGAGCTCGGTGCCACACGCAATTTCCTCAGCGCCGACGACGCCCCCTTCATCTTTGTGCCCGACCTGATCAGCGTGGTCACCTTCCAGAAGCCCGTGGCCGACGCCGAGGTGACGGTGCATTTCCCTGGCCCAATCGGCAACTTCTACTCGATGCGCGCCTTCGACGAGCAAGGCGGCTTTATCGCCGAGTTCCGCACCGACCAACTTGTTATCTATGGCCAGTACCAGCTCTTTCTCCGTGGCCTAGAGCGCCCGATCAAACAGCTTGTTATTCAGAGCAAAGCCTACGACGACTACGCGCGCCGGCGCGCTCGGCAGGTGGAACTTTCCTGGTGCAGGTAGCAGTGCGCTATACGCCACGTTGAATGCAACACAAAAAAGCTGGTGAGCGTACGCATAGCGCACGCCCACCAGCTTTTTTACAACCTTACGCTAGCTGCGCGCCAGCGTCACCACGGTCGGCACTGCGTTGAACATCAGAAAGCCGAGCGGCAGGCCGATGATACTACCGCAGAGCGCCCAGGCAGCAGCCAGCCAGAACGCGCTAAACCACCAGCCGATCAGCAGGAAGTAGAGCGCGCGCAGCAAAACGGGTGCTGCTCGCGGTCGCGGCTGAACACCTTACCGCTTGTGTCCATCAGCAGATCGGCACGCTGAGGCTCCAGCGTCGCGATCTGCGGCATGCGGTTGAGCATCCACAAGCCAAGTGGCAGACCGATAATGGTGACACAGAAAAAACCAGGCGATCGCGGCCCATATGCCGCTCAACCATAGGCCGATGAAAAGAAAATAAAAGATGCGCAGCACAAGATTGATGCCGCGCTCCTGCGTGCCGATCGTCGTCGTCATAGCCGTTGCTCCTGTTGGAACGCAGTGTGCTGCGTCTCTACTGAATGGTGTCTTTTTCACTGTTTCTACGACGTCGGCGGATCGTTATTTGTTGCGAGCGGCGCATACGAATCTTGCACTGCTGCCAGCGTGGCGCGCTCGTACTCCGTCCAATCGCCATCGATAAGCTCGAAACCATACCGTAAGCGCAGCTGGCGTTCGAAGGCAGCGATGATCGTGGCCTGCGCCGGTAGTGGCGTGACAAGCGAAGCGAGGTCGGCAACGCGCTCGGTGAGCGCTGTCATAAGCGCTCCCCGCTCGTCGGCGGCGAGCGCGAGCAAAAGTGGCCAGGCGGGCGGCGGAGAACCGCTCGTAGAGCGCTACCTGCAGTACCAGGCCACCGCGCCGCCGTACCTGCGAGAAGCCGACAAGCTTACGCTCCTCGGCCAGCACCTCGTAGGGCGAACGCCCACCGAAACAGGCACGGCGCAGTAGCGGTTCGAGGCTAGCGGTATCGCTGCGCGCTTCTGCAATGCTCAACGTCTGCGCCGCAATGCCAAGATCGGCCAGTGTCACCACCCACAACTCGCCAAGCCAACGGTACGAAGCCGTTACATCGTGGCTGTAGAGCGGGTGGCCCACGGGCAGCGCAATGTCTTGCATCAGCAGGCCGGGCTCAAAAAGCACCGCTGTGCCACCGCTGCGCCGTCGATGCACTGTTGTGCCGCCGAGCGCCGCCAGATCAACATCGCTCAGCTTCTGCCCCGAGCCGAGGATGAGGGCAGGGCTGGTGTAGCTGTACCAGCGCAGCGTCGGCTGCGGCGCGCTGGCCAGGCCGTCGAGC
>JAAUTF010000145.1 GCA_012031775.1 Candidatus Altimarinota bacterium
ATCTTCACCGCAACGCCTGCGCCAAATCGGCCTTGATATCTGCCACGTCTTCGATGCCCACCGAGAGCCGCAGCAGGTTATCGCCGATGCCGAGTTTGCGCCGCCGCGCCGGGGGCAGCGAGCGATGCGAGGAGCATGCCGGGTAGAGCACCTGGCTGGCCACACCGCCCAACGTTGTCACCGGTAGCACAAGGCGCAGCGCGTCGAGCACGGCAAGGATACGTAGTTCGTCGGCATCGCGCAGCTCGAAGGCAACCATGCCGCCGCAGCCACGGCTGAACATAAGCTGCGCCAGCTCTGCCTGCGGGTGCTCGGGCAGGCCAGGGTAGTAGACGCGCGCGATGTGGGGCTGCTCGCCGAGCCAACTGGCCAGTTCGGCAGCGTTGCGGCAATGCTCGCGCATCCGCAGCGCCAGAGTGCGGGTGCCGCGCAGCGCCAGGAAGGCGGCGTGTGGATCCATAAGGCCACCAGTGAGGATCATCAACGAGCGCAGCCGCTCAGCGTGTTCGCGCCGGGCCAGCACAATACCGCCCATCACGTCGTCGTGGCCGCCCAAATACTTGCTCACACTGTGGATCACCACATCGGCCCCCAGATCGAAGGGCCGCAGCAGATACGGCGTGGTGAAGGTCGCATCCACCAGCAGCAGCGCATTGTGGGCGTGCGCTAGCTCGGCCACTGCCCCAATATCGCAAAGCTTCAACAACGGGTTTGAGATCGGCTCGACAAACACAGCGCGCGGGCGATGCTTCGCCAGCGCGCCGCAACTGCGCCGGTATCGGTGGCATCGACAAAGACCGTCTGCACATTCATCTGGCGAAAAACCGTATCGAGCAGGCTGAAAGTCGCGCCGTAACAATCCTGCGCCACCAGCAGCGTATCCTCCGCACCGACCTCGGTAAGCAACAGTGCCACGTGGATGGCCGCCATGCCCGAAGCGCATGCGCGCGCCGTTTCCGCGCCTTCAAGCGCCGCCACCGCCATCTCAAAAGCCTCCAGAGTCGGGCTGCCATAGCGCGAATAGGAAAAGCCGCTCTGATCGCCGCCAAGCCGTGCGTGCAGGTCAGCGGCAGAAGCAGCCCGAAAGCTCACCGACAGCTCGATGGCGGGCACCGACGCGATCGAGTCGCCGCTCTGCGGTCGCCCCGCATGTACGGCGGTGGTGAAGATCGACTCAGGCATAGACGTGTCTTTCTATTGAGGAGTCAGCATTCAGAATTCAGGAGTTGGAAGTCAGGAGTCAGGAGTCAGAAGCCAGAAGCCAATGCGCTCTGTGCTCTATGTTCTATGCTCGGCGCTTGGTTCTCAGTTCTGTGCTCTATGTTCTATGCTCGGCGCTCTACCCGGCCTTCTGAATTCTGACTCCTGACTCCTGAATTCTGCTATGCTAGACAGAATACCACTCTTTGCGTAAAATGCTTGCAAGCTCCTGCGATGAAGCCGGATCGACATTCAGGGCGGAAAGCAACGCGACAGCTGCGTGCCGTAGACCGCTCTCAGCATTTGAGGAGATAGCATGAGCTGGCTCGAAAGCGCCATCATCTTCACCCCCATCCCCGACCGGATCGCTCGCCTGCGTGAACTTGCCTACAACCTATGGTGGACATGGCATCCCGAGGCGCAAGAACTGTATCAGCAGATCGACGCTGAGCTATGGGAGCTCGACTATCACAATCCCGTGGATTTTCTGCGTGATGTACGCCAGCGCCGCCTTGAGGCAGCCGCTGTCGATCCTGCATACCTCAAGCAGTACGATGCGGTGCTCAAGAGCTTCGATAGCTATATGGGCGCGAAGAAGACCTGGTTTACCACGCATTACCCAGATGCAAAAGATACGCAGATCGCCTATTTCAGCGCCGAGTTCGGCCTGCACGAGTCGCTGCCGATCTACTCCGGCGGCCTCGGTATTCTTTCCGGCGACCATGTCAAAGAGGCCAGCGACATGGGCCTACCGTTTGTCGCCGTCGGCTTTATCTATCCGCAGGGGTAGCTTCCGCCAGCGCCTCGACCATAGCGGCTGGCAGTTTGCCGAATACAACAAGCTCAACTTCGCCGATGTGCCAGCCATCCCCTCGATCGATCCGCAAGGCCAAGAGGTGGTCGTCGAGGTCGAACTGCCGGGCCGCACGATCTACGCTAAGGTCTATCGCTTCCAGGTCGGGCGCGTCGCGCTGATCCTGATGGACACCGATATTCACCCCAACAGCCCACAAGACCGCGAGCTTTCCGCACGGCTCTACGGCGGTGACGAAGAGATGCGCATCGCGCAGGAACTAGTACTCGGCATCGGCGGTGTGCGCGCCTGCGTGCGCTCGGTTATACACCTACCGTCTGGCATATGAACGAGGGCCACTCGGCCTTCCTCGTGCTAGAGCTGTGCCGCGAAAAAGTTGCCCAGGGCGAAGGTTTCGTGGAAGCCCTGGCGGCGGTGCGTGTCCATAATGCGTTTACCACACACACGCCGGTGCCGGCCGGCAACGATGCCTTCGCGCTCGATCTGATCGAAAAGTATTTCTGGAACTACTGGCCGCAGCTGAACCTCACCCGCGATGAGTTTATGGAGGTCGCGCTGCAGCAGCAGTCCTGGGGGCCATCGTTTGCGATGACAGCGCTGGCTATTCGCGGCTCGACCCATCGCAACGGTGTAAGCCAGCTGCACGGCCACGTCGCGCGCGGCATGTGGAATTGGATGTTCCCCGAAGCAAGTCAGGACGATGTACCGATTATGGGCATCACTAACGGCGTCCACATCGCTTCCTGGCTGTCGCCCGAGCTGCGCGCGCTCTACGATTCCTACCTCGGCAAGACGTGGGAGCAGAAGCAGGACGATCCGGCCACCTGGCAGAAAGTGCATAAGATCCCCGATAAGACGCTCTGGGCGACGCACAACCAGGTTAAGGCGGCGACGATCTCTTTTGCGCGCGAGCGCATCCAGAAGCGCTATAAGCACCTCGGCTACCCACCCGAGGTCTGGCCAGTGCTGGATGAGAACGTGCTGACGATCGGCTTTGCACGGCGTTTTGCCACTTACAAGCGCGCAACGCTGCTCTTCCGCGACCTGGAGCGGCTCAAGTATCTGCTGAACCGCCACGATATGCCCATTCAGGTGATTTTTGCCGGCAAGGCCCACCCACGCGACGATCCGGGCAAGCATTTTATCCAGCAGGTGTACCAGTTCGCCATGCAGCCCGGCTTGGCCGGCAAGATCGTCTTCCTTGAAGAGTACGATATCGCGGTTGGTCGGGCGCTCACCCGTGGTGTAGACGTGTGGCTGAACAACCCGCGCCGCCCCTACGAGGCCAGCGGTACTAGCGGCATGAAGGCGGCGCTGAACGGCGTGCCCAATTGTAGCGTGCTAGATGGCTGGTGGCCTGAGGCCTACAACGGCAAGAACGGCTGGTCGATCGGTGAGGAGCGCGAATACAGCAACCTCGATGAGCAAGATTGGAACGATGCACAGGCGCTCTACCATATTTTGGAGCACGATTTAGCGCCGCGCTACTACCAGCACCGCGACGCCGACGGTGTGCCTGCCGCCTGGGTCGCAACGTGCAAAGAGGCGATCGCCACCTGCGCGCCGCAGTTTAGCTTCCGCCGCATGCTGGCCGAATACGTCGACAAGATGTATGTGCCGGAGCTGAGGATTCAGGAGTCAGAAGTCAGGAGTCAGTAGGAATGCAGTAGGCATGGACTGCATTGCTTAGTACGTCGGCTTTCGACTCGGCTGAGTCCACGGAGGTAGTGCGTCATGCCATTGGTCGCCCGGAAACTCTCCGCTGAGGATTTCTTGTGCCGTCAGGCTCCCGTCCACACATACACCTGACGCACTCCAGCCTGGAGAAGGCAGAAGTGCAAGCTCTGCACTTCTGCCGATGTCAACCCAGTATCAAACGTTCGCTGAGGATGGGCAATTACAATGGGGCGTATAGCGAATGGCGTGCCAATTTGCTGGACGGAGATGCGATCGGTCGTGAACCGAATGTAAAAGATACGATTAAAGAGCCCAAGGTATTTCGGCGAGGTAAGCACGCTCGACAAAGGCAGACGGTTGACGTTATCCTGGAAGTAGAATGGCCAAGAGAGATCAGCCTTGTAAAGATGTCACTTGAGTAAATCATACGCTGGCTTAGGAACTTTGATAATGCTTGCAGCCGAACTTGCGGATGTGTGACACACCTTAGCTTCCTGGCTATGCGGATGCAGGTATCAGCAATCTCGGTTTCGCGACCTTCTGACTCCTGAATTCTGACTCCTGAATTCTTAAAGATATGAGTCTCACCATCGGTCGCATCGCGCATATTCCTATCCGGCTTCACGCCAGCTGGGCCTTGCTGTGCGGCCTGATGGCTTTTTTGCTCACGCCGATCTACAGTGCCGCCCCGTGTGGTAGCGCATGGTGTATGCCGGGGTTCGTGTTAGCCGCCATGATGGCGCTGCTGATCAGCGCCACAGTGCTGATGCACGAACTAGCACACGCTTATGTCGCCCGAAAGCTCGGCATCGGTGTGCGCCAGATCACGCTGTTTGCCTTTGGTGGCACCGCCGAAGTCGATCGCGACTCGCCAACACCACGTATCGAGCTGCTAATCGCGCTGGCCGGGCCGCTCAGCAACTTGCTACTTGCGACTCTGCTGCTCGGCGTGTGGTGGCTTCATCCGTCATCGGGATGGGCCGTCTTCGCGTTGCACCTGGCGATCTTCAACGCCAGTATGGGGCTCTTCAACCTGCTGCCAGGCTTTCCAATGGACGGCGGGCGCGTTGTGCGCGCGGTGCTCTGGCGCTTTGGCCACGACATTGTCGCGGCTACGCGTATTGCCGCCAATATCGGGCGCATCGGCGGCGGCCTGCTCGCCATCGGCGGTATTGTGCTCGCCTTTGCGCTGCGCCAGCCCGTACTTGCGATCTGGCTACTGCTCGTCGGGCAGTTTTTGAGCCGCACCGCCCGCGACAGCTATCGCCAGTTCGTTGTCTATCACGCGCTGCGCGAGGTGCGTGTCGGCGATGTGATGCAGCAGCACTTTCGCACTGTCAGCGCCGATCTCAGCCTGGATCAATTCGTCGCACGTTATATGCTCGGCCAGAGCGAGACCAGCGTGGCCGTCGTCGACCAGCGCCTCAGCGACACGCCGCCTGTCTTCCTCGGCCTGATGAGCTTGCGTAATGTGCGCCACTACACCAACCGCGACTGGGCACTGCGCCAGATCACCGAAACAATGACGCCGCTCGCTCAACTTGCCACGCTTACCCCCGGTGCCAGCATCAACGATGCGTTACGCCTCTTCGCTGCCAACCCCGACGAACTTGCTGCCCGTTACCGACGGCCCCTACCTCGTAGGTATTCTGCGCCGCCGCGACCTGGCCGATTTTGTGCAAGCACGTGTCGCACGCTAACCGAACCGCCGAGGGTGCATTCGCCTCGAAGTACACGAAGCCCCAGAAGCCAAACGCCTTTCAACGCAGCCTGCTGCGCCCCACCCTTCAACGCAGCATGCGCCGCCCCGCCCTTCAATAGAGCCACACCCGCATCCATCTACCAACGCAGCATACTGCGTCCATAATCGAATGAATCATGCTCTCATCAACATTTACACGCAACTGCGCGCTTTCTTCGGCCCGCTGCACGGCCCTGATGCAGCGCAGCCGTGGTGGCCGCTGTTCGGCGAGAACGCTGCCTTTGAGATCGTGCTTGGCGCAGTGCTGGTGCAACAAACGCGCTGGGAGGCGGTGGAGGGAGCGATCGAGCGCCTCTTTGCTAACGGCTACCGCACGCCCGCCGATTTTGCTACCGCGCAGGTGGAAGAACTGATCGCACTGCTGCGTCCGGTGGCCTTTCCAACGCAGAAAGCTGTTGGTCTCGTGGCGATCGCACAGCATTTTGTGGCATACTACAAAGGCGATGTTCTCACGCTGCTGGCGCGCTCCACGATGGAACTGCGCAGCGAACTGCTGGCCTTGCCGCGCATCGGGCGCGAGACAGCCGATGTGATTATGCTCTATGCTAGCGGCCACGCGATCTTTGTCGTAGACGAGTACACGCGTCGCCTTGGCGAGCGCGTCGCGCCAGAGGCACTACCCTGGCGCGCGCCCTACGATACGCTGCGCATAGCCATCGAAGGCGAACTAGCGCGCACTGATAACGATCACGCGCCGCTCTACGCCGATTTTCATGCCCAGATCAACGAGGTTTGTGTGCGCTTCTGCCTGAGCAAACCGCGCTGCGACGGCCCGCCTGCCCGCCGTGTGTATAGCCACCAGCCCGGTCGTAACGCCTACCTCGATCGCCACGACGGCTGCCCGCTGCGCGCAGTGTGCGCGTTTTACCAAAAAGAACTGTCGATAGGCGCTTTGACGGCAATCCAGCCAAAGCGCCTATCGACAGTTCTTCTGTTTGACCCCTGGGAGGAGAGAAGAGATGGCTAGCACCGGAGAACAAGTTCGCACGGCGGCGTCACCCATCGGGTCGGCCTTTGAGGTGTTTGTAGCTTTTCTGCGGCTAGGATTGACGAGTTTCGGCGGGCCGATCGCCCATATCGGCTATTTTCGTAACGAGTTCGTCGAGCGCCGCAAATGGCTCGACGATCGCGACTACGCCGATATTGTCGCGCTCTGTCAGTTCCTACCGGGGCCGGCCAGCAGCCAGGTTGGCATCTCGCTTGGTCTGATGCGCGCCGGTTTGCTTGGCTCGCTGGCAGCCTGGATCGGCTTCACCACGCCCTCGGTGCTGGCCATGGCCACCTTCGCCCTCGTCGTCAGCACAGTCGGCGACATCTCTGGCGCAGGCTGGCTACAAGGCTTAAAAATTGTCGCGGTGGCTGTGGTGGCGCAGGCCGTCTGGGGCATGGCCACCAAACTCTGCCCCGACCGCGCGCGCGCGAGCTTCGCAGTGGCCGCTGCAGTGCTCATGCTGGTATGGCCGACAGCCATCGCGCAGGTGCTGGTGATCGTACTAGCCGGGCTGGCGGGTTACTGGCTGCTGCCCAAAGCCGATCGCCCAACGGTGACACCCTTGCGCCTGGCTGTGCCGCGTGTGTTGGCTATCGGCAGCTGGGTTGTGCTGGCGCTGCTGCTGTTCGGCCTGCCATTGCTGTTGCAAAGCGGTATGGGCGGCCACACGCTCGCCCTCTTCGACGCTTTCTTTCGCACTGGTGCTTTGGTCTTCGGCGGCGGTCACGTTGTGCTGCCGCTGCTTGAAGCCTCAGTCGTCGGGCCGGGATGGGTGAACGCTGAGCAATTTATCGCTGGCTATGGCGCGGCGCAGGCCGTGCCAGGGCCTCTCTTCACCTTTGCCGCCTATCTCGGCGCGATCAACAACCAGGTTCCTAATGGCTGGGCGGGCGCGCTGCTAGCTATTGTTGCGATCTTTCTGCCCTCGTTCCTGATCTTATTCGGTGCATTGCCGCTCTGGGACAGGCTACGCGCCGAGCCTGCCGCACAGTCGGCGCTCAACGGCATTAACGCCGCTGTCGTTGGCCTGCTGATCGCCGCGCTCTACACCCCGGTGTGGACAAGCGCTATCGCACAGCCTGTCGATCTCGCTATCGCACTGGTGGCCTTCCTCTTGCTCCAGTTCTGGAAATTGCCGCCCTGGCTGGTGGTGCTGCTCGCCGCCCTCGCCGGCGCGCTGATCAGATAACACGCGGTGACAGATGATCGACAAGCCATCACCTGCCAACCGCACTGAGCCTAACGAGGCGGCGTTGCAACCACAATGAGCATATCTTCTACTCATCCTGAAGTACCGTGCCTATGGTACAATATGATTCAATCAGTTCGACAATACCCCGGCAAGACAAGGAACGGTCTATGGCAGCATCGGAGAATGAGGCGACGCGACAGCGCGAACTTTGGGCTAGGCTCGATGCCCAGGGAATGCAGCAGGTCTTCCGCCGCAATAGCTACATTTTCACCCCCAACCAACCCGCACACGCGCTCTATTTGCTGCACGCCGGGCAGGTTAGTCTTCAGATGCACTCCGCCGACGATCGCCTGCTCACCTTGCGCGTCGTCGAACCGGGCGAGATCTTCGGCCATAGCACGCTCGCCGGCTTGCCAACCTTCGATGGCTTCGCCGAATCGCTCAAGACAGTCCGCGCCACCGCTGTACCGCGCGCGGCTGTTGCAGCAGTTTTGCGCAGCGATCCGTCGCTGAGCCAGCCCATGATCGCCGTGCTCGGCGATCACTACCGTGTCGTCAGCCGACGCCTCGACGAAGTGGCTTTTAAATCTGTCCCGGCGCGCCTCGCTTCAATATTGCTCGACATGGCGCAGACCACCGAGGACGCCACCGAGTCGCGTGTGCCGCGGCGCACGCATCAGCAACTGGCCGAGATGATCAACGCTTACCGCGAAACAGTCACCAAGGTTATCAACCAGTTCCGCGATGCGCGCTTGCTCGATATCGATCGCTCCGGCATCACCTTGCTAAACCCCTCGCGCCTACGCGAACTTGCCCAGAGTTAAAGACAGGGGTAGCGGGCGTCGCATGCGACACCCGCTACCCCTTTCGATACACATCCTTAGCGGGCGCGATAGATCAGATACACACCACCGCCAACCAGCAACAGCGGGACGAGCAGCGGCCCCAGAAACGGGAGCAGCATCTTCGCCGCGATCAGGCCACCAACGCCGATCATCACCCAGCCGAGGAGACGCGCATTGCCGTTCGCGCTCGGCGCACCGCCCGACGCGGCGCTCGCCGTCGAGCCGCCTACGTTCTGGATCGGGATCTCCTGCTCATTCTCGCCAGGATTGCCAGCCACACTCTGCCAGCTCAGTTTCTGCGTATCGCCGTCAGCCACTTTCACCTGTGCCCCAGGCAGCACGCTGTCGCGCGGCATCAGCACCCAGAGCAGTGGGTACATCAGCAGACCTATGCCGTTGAAGGCCAGAAACACAAAGACCAGGCGCACAATGACTGGGTCGATCGCCAGATAGCGCGCAATACCGCTCGCCACACCGCCGATCATCACATCCTTGCTATCGCGCGTAAGTTGTCGATTCGGGGTCGTCATAGTTTTCCTCAGCTAGCGTTTCAGAAGAGGTGTTACGGTACGAAGTAGTGGCGTTGCCGCCAATTCACACCGTAACACCCTTCTTTAAATCCAGTTTCCTGACGCTGAGACGCCACGCTGGCAACAAAGGTTGCATTACCAATAATAGTCTCGATTCGCGCGATAAAACTCCAGCGTGCGCGCCAGGCCCTCGCGCAGGCGGATTTGCGGCTGCCAGCCAAGCCGCCCGCGAATGAGCCGGTAGTCGCCGTAGTAATCGCCGATGTCGATCGGCTTGCGGTCGGCGGGGTAGGGAATGATCTCGTAGCGGCCCGCACCGTTGATCTCGATCAATAACGCTGCCAGATCGCGCAGATTGATCGTCTCGTCGCTGCCGAGGTTGAAGATCTGGCCATTGGCCTCGTCTGCGGCTGCCGCCATCAGCAACGCATCCACGCAGTCGTCGACATAGGTGAAATCGCGGATCTGCCGCCCGTCGCCCCAAACCTGTACCGGTTCCTCGTCGAGCAGGCGCTTGATCCAGATGCCAAGAAAGGTCTGGCGGGCATCTTTCACGCGCATCCGCGGCCCGTAGGTATTGGTGAGGCGCAGCGCACATGCGCGTAGGCCATAGACATTGTTATAAAGAATGTGGTACCACTCGCCGGCCATTTTGTTGATGCCGTTGACATCGGTGGGATGCAGCAGGTGACGCTCATCGACCGGCAAATAATCGGGCTTGCCGTAGATCTGGCGCGTCGAAGCATACACAAGCTTGATCGTGGGGCTATGCTTGCGGCAAGCTTCGAGGATGGAAAGCTGCGCACGACAGTTGATCTCCAGATCGGTATACGGATCGCGCATCGAGTCCATGTGGCTGGTCTGCCCGGCGAGGTTGAAAAGATACTGCTTATCTTGCACCAGGTGGTTCATGGAGTATTCGTCGCGCACATCAGCGATGTTGACACGCACACGCCCGGCGATCTCGGCGATATTGCGCTGGTTACCACCGTACTCGGGGATCAAGGAGTCGACCAGCGTCACATCCGCGCCGAGCGTCACCAGGCGCTGCGCCAGATTGCTGCCGACAAAACCAAGACCGCCGGTGATCAGCACCCGCGCCCCATCGAACTGGTGAAGAAACCGTACATCCATCACTGTACCCTGTAACCTCAAAGCGCGCCGACCGGCATGATATACCAGAGCACACGATTGCCCCAGGCGTACCAACTCGCGGCGAAGGTGAGCACCAGCAGAGTAATGCAGACGAGCCTGCCCGCCGCACCACGTGGCCAGAGCCAAGCCAGGCCGAGGCCCGCAAGTAGCGCGACGCCGGGCGTGGCAAAATAGACGTGTTTGTTCCAGAGGCCAAACCAGTGCTCGGCGATAAGGGTGGCCGCCAGCAACGCGATGTAGGCCAGCGCCAGATGCGTGATAAAACGATCGCGGTAACGCAACAACAGGATGAGCAGCGCGGGCAGGCCGATCAGTGCGGGCCAGAGGCGGAAGTGAGCCACGAGATGCGCAAAAGGGCTCAGCGTCTCACTGCCGAAGAAGGCCTCGCTGCTACGCCCCACCGAACCCTCGGCACCGATGCGTTCCAGCAACGCCGGCAGGGTGCGCTGCAGCACGGCTATGGCTTCATCGTCGATTAGCTGCGCCCCGGTGCGCGACACCATGACCGGATCAACCACCAGTTTTGTCAGCTCCAGAGCTTTTATCTGCTGGGCGATCGCCGCAATGATAGCTGCATTGAGCAGCATTCCTGTTTTGGTGGCCTGTACCCCAATATCGGTAACAACGGCCTCGATCTGGGCGATGACCGCTTCAGGGGGCAGCGCGTCTACTC
>JAAUTF010000146.1 GCA_012031775.1 Candidatus Altimarinota bacterium
GACGATGCAACGAGCGCTGCCGTCGCTGCAGCTATCGAGCAGGCCGGCGGCAGCGCGCTCATCGCACCGATAGGCGTGGCAGGCCTATCCGGTTCGCCGCTCAGCGAACAGCTACCTCGGCAGGCACAGCCTTGAACTGCTCAACCTGATCGAGCTGCGTTTTGACACGGGCGATGGCATAGATCAGTAGACCATAGGCGGGCTTCGCCACCACATCGGCTAGTGAGTAGCCAACCTGTCGCCCCACCAGGCTCAGCGCGGGGTCGATGTTCAGCAGGGGCAGAAGATAGGCGATCGGGTAGACGCCCCAGCTGGCCAGCAGCAGCAGCCGCAGATTGCGTACCAGCACGCGCACCTGCTCAGACTCGTTTGTAAGCATAGCGCCAAGTTCGCGCCACAGCACGTACAAAATGTAGAGGAAGGGGATGGTGCTCATCGCGCCCCAGAACAGCCGCGGCCCAATTGCTAGCGTAACTTCGCCGGGAAAGCCTAGCACAATCATTAAGGCCGAGGCGATAACCAGACGCAGCGTGATGCTGCTCCGGCGCTGTGGGCTCAGGCTGAGCACCGCGATCAGCTCGACGAGCAGCAGCGGCACGGTGAGCAGCCAATCAACATAACGGTAGGCCTCGTTGAAGGGCACGCCGGTGGCGACATATACACCACCGCTCAACACATAGGCCTCGCTCCAGCTGTTGAAAATGCGCACATAATGATACCCGGCAATGCCCACAATCAGCGCACCGACCAGCAGCACCCGCTGATATTCCGCAGCGACTGTGTGGCGCGACAGAATGAAGAATACGAAGGCGGCCCCCATCGCGGCGATTGCAAATGAAAAACTATTGTAGACGATGTCGAATTGGCCTATCGAGAGTGTAGGCATGGGCTTCCTCAACTTTGTGAAATGAGTAACGAAATTGTTACCCTTCATGTCATACTCCTTTCTCGATCAACCGTCAATGCTTGCGCCGATACCCGTTTGCGCTCGCTTCGATAGGATCTGCGTCTTTGACGGATCTGTATTCACTGAAATACGCATCTACGAATTTGTAATACTATTGTTGTTTGAACCTACCACATCTCGGTCTGCGGCGTAATGCTATGGAACGACACGTACCGCAATCTACAATCTGCAATCTGCAATCTGCAATCTACCTGCAATCTACAATCTGCAATCTGCAATCTGCAATGGACACCTTCCAAAGGAACCACTATGCACAACAAACGCATCATCGACCTGACCCACGTGTTGCTGCCGGGCCAAGAGCAGTACGGTTTGGAAGTGAGCCAGCGCGGCGAGCGCCATGGCCCCACCGGCGATATTATGAGCGACGTCGCGTTATGGTCGCACGTTGGCACGCATGTGGAAGTGCCGCGTCACTTCTACGCCGAGGGCAAAGACACCGCCGAGCTGCCGCTGAGCGTCTTTATGGGGCCGGCCATTCGGCTCGATTTCCGCCACAAGCAGGTGAACGAAGCGATCACGCTCGCCGATGTTCAGGCGGCGGGCGACATCCAGCTTGGCGATCATGTCATTCTCTGGGAGGGCCGCGCGGCGCAGTATCGCACGCCAGCCTCACATCAACGGCCCTACATCACCGAGGAAGCCTGTGCCTGGCTGCTCGAAGACCGCCAGGTACGTTTGCTCGGCACCGATAGCTCCGGCTTCGAGGTGCGCGGCGTGAACCATCACCCCAACCATACGCTCTGGTTCAAGTACGACGCCGCCGTGCTGGAGTGCCTCTGCAACCTGGAGCAGATCAGCCAGCAGCGCTTTTACCTGCTGGCGCTGCCGCTGCCGGTGCGTGGCCTCGACGCCTGCCCAGTGCGCGCGCTCGCCATCGAGGACGCTGTATGACGCGCCTTGGCTCCGCGCTGTTCAACGCCGACCACGCCGCGCTCGCCGTTGAGTTACGCCGAGTTGAGGCCGCTGGCATCGATTTTCTGCACTTCGATGTCTTCGACGGCCATTTCGTGCCCGATCTGGCTTTTCCGCCGCGCACGATCGCCGCGCTGCGCCCGCTCACAACCTTGCCCTTTGAAGTGCATCTCGCCGCTGTCGACCCGCTGCGTTTCCTGCCCGCGCTCAAACACGCCGGTGCCGACCTGGTCTTTTTGCCTGCCGAGAGCACGCCGCTGCTCTACGAGGCGATCTTCGCCGTGCGCGAGTTAGGCATGCAGGTTGGGCTCTGTCTTGCGCTCGGTACCACGCTGAGCGTGCTAGAGCCGGTGCTGCCGCTGCTCGACGCGGTGCTGCTGCTCGGGCGTGTCACTGGCGAGGGCCAGCGCGGGCGCAGCTTCAACCCGCTGCTGCTCGACCGCGTTGCCACCGTGCGCCGTTTGCTCGACGTAACAAATCGCCCGATCGACTTGCAAGCCGCCGGAGGGCTGGAGCTGGAGAATATGCCGGCTGCCGTGATCGCAGGCGCTTCATCGCTGCCCATCGGCGGCGCGCTGCACCGCGAGGCGGATATGGTGGGCTTTCTCGGGCAGCTCAAGGCGAGCATTGCGGGAGACAGGAGCCGAGGAGCCGAGGAGCCGAGGAGCCGAGGAGCCGAGGAGTCAGAAGCCGAGGGCGGTACGGAGCCATCACGGATCACGGATCATGGATCATCAACCACAGATCATAGTTCTGGGTTCTCAGTTCTGAGTTCTGAGTTCTCGGTTCTCGGTTCTCGGTTCTCAACACGTGTGCTGATCGCCTCGCGCTCATTTGGGCCGCACTGCCCCGGCGCGTTGGAGCAGCTGCGCACGGCTGGCTGCGAGCTGATCACCAACCCTGGGGCCGCACGCCAAATGAAAACGAACTGCTAGAGCGCGTCGGCGACATCGACATCCTTGTCTCCGGCACCGAGCCAGTTAGCGCGCGTGTGCTTGAGGCAGCACCACAGCTGCGCCTAATCGCCAAACACGGCGTCGGCTATGAGAATATCGACCTGGCGGCTGCCAAAGCACGCGGTGTGCCGGTAGCGCTGGCAGGCGGAGCTATCGCCGATTCGGTGGCCGATATGGCCTTTGCGCTGCTGCTCGCGCTTGCACGCCATATCCCGCAAGGCGACCGCGCTGTGCGCCAGGGCAACTGGCCGCGTATGGTCGGCATGGAACTGCGCGGCAAAACGCTCGGCGTTGTCGGCCTCGGCCAGATCGGGCGGCAGCTCTGCCTGCGCGCCGCCGCCTTCGGCATGGCGCTCGCCGCCTACGATCTCTACCCCGACGAGCGCTTCGCCCAGCGCCATGGCGTGCAGCTGCTCACGCTCGATGAACTGCTGCGCAGCGCCGATATCGTCTCGCTGCACGCACCAGTCACCGCAGCCACACGCCAGATGATCAACAACGAAACGTTAGCGCTGATGAAAGCGCATGCCCTACTGATCAACACGGCGCGTGGCGAACTGGTAGACGAAACGGCGCTCTACACTGCGCTCAAAGCGGGCCGCATCGGCGGCGCGGCCAGCGACGTATTTGTGCAAGAACCGCCCGGCGCAAACCCGCTGCTTACGCTCGACAACTTTATCGCCGCGCCCCACAGCGCCGGCCAAACCCACGACGGCTTGCGCAAAATGGGCGAGAGCGTCGCGGAGAACATTTTGCGCGTGCTGCGCGGCGAAGAGCCTTTGTACCAGGTGTAGGGTTCAGAATTCAGAATTCAGAATTCAGAATTCAGAAGAGCACAGAACGATAGTCGGGCAGCATGCTGCGCCCTTCTTAAAAAGGAATAGTCATGAAAGCAGCAATTATGGACGGCCCCTACACAATGCGTATCGGCGAGTGGCAGCAACGCGCTTCAGGCGGGCGAGGTGCTGGTGGCGGTCGGGGCCACCGGCGTCTGCGCCGGCGACATGTATTTCTATCTTGGCAAAAACCCTTACGCCGTCTACCCACAGATCTGCGGCCACGAGATAGCCGGCAGCGTGGCCGAGCTTGGCGCAGGCGTGGACGGGCTGGAGATCGGTGCGGCGGTAGTTGTGGAGCCCTTCTTGGGCTGCGGCACATGTTACCCCTGTCGTATCGGCAAATCCAACTGCTGCGCGAAGCTCGAAATCATCGGCATTCACCGGCCCGGCGGTTTTGCCGAGTACGTCGTCGCGCCCGCCAGCCACATCCACCGCGTGCCAGACGGTATCTCGCTCGCCACCGCCTCCTTCGCCGAGCCGATCGCGATCGCGGTGCAGGTTTGTCGGCGCGGCATGGTCACGGCTGGCGACGAGGTGCTGGTGCTCGGCTGCGGCCCGATCGGCCTGGCACTGATCGAGGTGCTGCGCAGCAAAGGTGCTACGGTCATCGCCACCGATATTGCCGAAGATCGTATGAGCGTTGCGCGCACGCTCGGTGCCAAGACTATCGCCGCCGGGCCGGGGCTGGCCCAGGCCGTGCTGGAGCACACCAACGGCGAGGGTATGCCGGTGGTGATCGAGGCCACCGGCAACGCGCAAGCCATGGAGCAGAGCGTCGAACTCGTCGCCAGCGGCGGGCGCGTCGTGATCGTCGGTCTGGTGAAACAGGGCGTGCAGGTCGCCCTGCCCGGCCTCGACTTCACGCGCAAAGAGCTGACCATCGTCGGCTCGCGCGCTTCCGTCAACTGCTTCCCCGAGGCGCTGGAGCTGCTCGCCAGCGGTGCGATCAGGTACCCGCACGTCGCCACAACCTTCGACCTTTGGCAGGCCCCGGCGGTCTTCGCCGACCTCGCCACTCACCCCGGCGCGGTGCATAAAGCGGTTCTGCTACGATGACCCCGCCTGTTCTACACTACAAAGGCGCAAAGAGCGCAAAGGCCGCGCCTTTGTTTGTTAGATCCCTGCCTCCCTGGTTCCCTGGTTTCGTGATGCTCAGTTCTGTCTGCTAACACCAGCGCCCTGTCTCAATACCATCGTGCGCCAACAGGCTATCGAGCCGATCCAGCATGGTCCGGCGCGCAGTTTTGGAGCAAGGTTCTTATAGAATTGTGCTTCGCGCGCCGCGCCCCGCTTTACGAGCGCCCAGGTACTTAGACCAGCAACACGCCACACTGCCGCACCGCTCAGCCCGGACAGTGGCTCAATCGTCAGCGCCGGGCCGATGATGTCGCTCAACGCGTGTTGCAAAGCCAGAGGCCAGCTTGCTGGAACCATCGCCAAAATCTACAATCTGCAATCCTCAGATCTTCTTCAGCCACACCACATTCGAATGATACGTACTCTGCCCGGCCAGGTCGGCAAGCGCATCGGGCGTTGTCCAGTTGATGTTGCGCCCGCCCGGCGCGTATTTCGCCCATTGGCCCTTCGGCGAAACGACCACCCCCGGCGGTACATCCTCCGTCACCACCGCGCGTAACTCACACCAGCCGCGGCTGTTCTCCACCCGCACTTGCACGCCGTGTTGAATGCCGCGCGCGCGCGCATCGGCGGGTTAATCTCCACAAAGGGCGTGCCTTCTTTTGCCCGCAAACCCGGCTGATTCGCCAGGCTCGATGAGACAAAATGGTGTGCCGCGCCGCTGATCAAGATCAGCCCGGCGTCGCCCTGGGCGCGCGCCGCCGCATACTCGGCCGGTTCCTCATAGTGCGGCAGCGGGTCGAGCCCCCGCGTCGCCATCGCCGCTGAGTACAGCTCGACTTTGCCCGAGGGTGTGGCAAAATAACCGTCGGCGAAAGGCACGTCGTTCGCGGGCGTAAAATGCAGCGGCACCGTTCCCTCGGCTTGCAAACGCTCCAAGGTGATGCCCTCTAAGTACGGGCTGTGCGCACGCGAGGCGTCGAGCACCTCCCGGATCACGTCCTCGCCATTCTGATGCAGCCAAGGCTCGTTATAGCCCATGGCCTGCGCCAGCAGGCGGCTCACATCCCAGTTGCTCTTGCTCTCGCCGAGCGGCGCGATAGCCGCGTGGTTGTACTGCAAATTGCGATGGCCATAGGGCCGGTGTAGATCGACATGCTCCAGCTGGCTGGTCGCCGGCAGCACAATATCGGCGTAGTCGGCGGTGTCGGTCATAAACTGCTCATGCACAACCGTGAACAAGTCTTCGCGCTGCAACCCTTCGACGATCAGGCCCGCGTTGGGCGTGGAGCCAACCGGATTGGCGCAGTAGACGAAGAGCGATTTGATCGGTGGGTCGCTCACCTCGCCCAGCAGCGCTGCGCCCAGCCGGTTCATATTGATCGTGCGCGGCGTCGGCAGGTGCTCGTCGGCATGGCTCAGCGCTGCATTGTTCCAGGGCGCATAGCCGCCGGTGGAATACGACAGGCCACCGCCGCGCACACCGTACTGGCCGATAATCGCCGGCAAACACAGCAGCGCCCGGAAGGTCTGCCCGCCATTGGCGTGGCGCTGTACGCCATCGGCTGTTTTCAGCAGCGCCGGTTTGGTAGTCGCGTAGCGTCGCGCCAGATCGACGATCGTCTGCGCCTCCAGGCCAGTGATCGCGGCGACGCGCTCCGGCGGATACTCGGCGGCACGTTCGCGCAGCTCGCGCCAGCCGTGGCCGTGGGCATCGAGCCAGGCCTCGTGGTGCAGGTTCTCGTCGAAGATCACCTGCATCAAGCCAAGCGCTAAGGCACCGTCCGTCGCCGGGCGCGGCTGCAGATGCAGATCAGCCGAGCGCGCCGTAACCGTGCGCCGTGGGTCGATCACCACCACATAGGTGCCGCTCTTCTGCGCCTCGCGCAAAACGGCATAAAATGCGGCCCGGTGCTGGCCGGGTTATGCCCCCAGATCAACACCAGCTTGCTGTTGCGCACATCGCTGTAGTCGGCGCTGTGGCGCAGGCCCAGCGTGGCATAGGCGGCCGCGTGCGATGCCGCACCAGCAAATCGCGCGCTCAAGCCCGCTCGCGCCCAGCGCCCCCACAGCCGCGCATCGACCACAGCTGTCTGCAGCAATCCAAGCGTTCCACTGTAGGAATAGGGCAGAATAGCGGCAGCGCCGTGCTCGGCGATGATCGCCTGCCAACGCGCAGCGATCTCGGCGATCGCGTCGTCCCAGCTTGTACGTTGCCAGTGCCCAGCACCTGTAGCGCCGACACGGCGGAGCGGGTACTGCAAGCGATCCGGGCTGTACACGCGATGAGATACGGCCGCACCTTGGCGCAGAGCCAGCCGCGAGTCACGGGGTGCTCAGGGTCGGCATAGAACTGCACCGCACGGCCATCCACCACCTCGGTGATCGTTGCGCAGGTGTCGGGGCAATCGTGCGGGCAGGCACCGCGCACCAGCGTCTTCTCACTACTCACAGCCATGATGCTCCCTCTCGTATAAAAATGTGGGTTGGTATAAAAAATGTGCGGGTTAGCAGCAATGCTGCCAACCCGCACATTATAAACTCTGTTGTCTTAGCGGCGTGTGCTGTGCCCCGCTGCCGCCAACCTGGCCAGCAGCCGCGCCTGGTCGGGCGCGTCATCTAATGCTGCACTACACCAGGTGTTCAGCTCCTGCGCGATACGTGTGGTAAACGCTGGTGTTGCTTCCTGAACCGCTAAACCAACGCCGACCACCGCACACACGAACGGTCGATCGTCGACGGTCGGCGCAAGCGCGACACCGAGCCGCTCCCAGGCATCAGGGCTTGCCAGGCTCGCGTCACCAGCCCCGGCCTCTAAACAAAAAAAGCGCTTCGGCGCTCACTCCAACATCGATGTGCAGAGCTGCCGTGCTCAAGCCCAGTTCGAGCCGACGCAACGCGACCCACTGCCCACACCAACGTCGTAGCTGCTGCTCTGGCGTGGTGAGCGCCCCCTGCAAGGCGCGCTCTGTCAGCCCAGTCAGCGCTCGAGTGAGCGCCTCCGTCGTAAAGAACGTCGATCGGTGTGCCAAAGCTGCTTCACTAGCGTCATAGCTTTCCTCCTGGGCATTTTCCCGCGATTTCCGACCGCGATCACTCATGGGTAATGTCTCCCAGCGATATCGGCGTGTACCGTGGCGGCGTGGCCAATGACGACGAGCAGAAGCACTGCGCCGGTCTGCCACAAACGAAAGAGGTGCTGCTGCCTCCATATCTCAACTCCCGCTTTGCTCTATCGCAGACTAGGACATTCTCGAAATAGTTGACCCCGCAGATTACAACAGCGGCAATCTGTTCTAGAACAGCGCTTCCCAGCCGTTGCCACGCAGGTACTCCTCGGTGCGCTTGCATATACGGCTCAAACGCTGGCGCAGCGCTGCTTCGTTATAGCCCGGCCGCAGCATCTTGACTATTGCGGCGAAAGGCAGCTGCGGGTCAGTCAGTAAACGTGCTCTGACCAGCAGCCAATCGATCTCGTCGAGTGTTTCGTGCCAGTAGGCGAGCGCCGCCTGCACACATTCTTGCTGTGCTATCCGCGCCGCTGTCTGCTCAAACAGCTCCAACTGCTGTGCATCGATCTCCTCGTGCGCTGTGCGCTCATCACGTTCTACGTCGCCGTTGAGCGACTCGTGGAGATCCTTCCGCAGTTTTTTATCGTTCGCGCTCAGCTGTCTGACAGCAATCGTTAGCAACAGTGCAACACCGTTGCGCTCCGGATCGAGTTTCAAGGTCGGCAAAATATCCAGCATATCGCCGAACACATTGAAGGCCAGCGACTCGACGATTTCGAAGAAAGGAGTACCCGGCCGGTGCTCCGTCGTCAGCTGGCCAAACAGCACACTGCGTGTCCAATTGCGGGCGATAATCGCGCAAAGCGGACGGTGTACTTCCTTCCAGAGCGCCATATGCACCTGCGTCAGCTCTGCGAGCAAGCCCTCTCGCTGCTGCGTGTCTGCACATGCCGCATATCCCTCGCGCAACGCCCCGACGCGCGCCACGAGGTCAGCAACGTACCTCTGCTTCGATTTGAAATTTCCGTCGGAGCTGTCGGTGGGGCCTGTCGCCATGGCATGCCTCCATAATAGCTTGGAGGCGCGAGGTAGCCGATGCGCGCTTTCGGAGTACAGGTCGCAGGATACGTACGAGCCTCCTACTATCATGTTACGCACATGTCAGCATTTTGTGACACTTCGACCCTACAGCAGAATTCAGAATTGAGAAGCGCGAGCGTATCGTAATACACGTCGGGCGCGTCGCCATTGCCCACAACACCGCAGTCTCTATCTCTGCTTGCGCAGCGCTATCTATATATTGTGTATTGATTGTCGAATGTGACACAATTGGTGTGATGTGTTTTTTTTCATCCGGCGCGCACAATATATAAATGAGAGGACACAACATAAGGAGGGTAAACAATGGACGGCATGCACTTTCTGCTGATCGGGGCTCTGCTCGGTATGGTTGTCGCGATGCTGTTTATGAGTCGTCAGGGTACTGTGCTTGTCACCTCACCGCCGCAGCAAGAGACGACCGGCGGCGGCGGTTGTTTCACCCTGTTCGTCGGCTTTATCGGTGCTGTGGGCTTCTTTGCACTGCTCGCCTCACTGTCAAGCGGCACGTAAGACGACACGGTGCGCCAAGACGTGACCCGTTCTGGCGAACGCCAGGTTCAGAAAAGGGTTTGCGCTGATCAGTGGCGGCTGTGTCGCCCCTGACCAGCGCAAACGGCTTGCACAATATACATAATGTGTTATAATGGCCGCGACTTCGACAAGTACATAGAACGCCAGGCTGCGCCGGCCTGCGCGCGATTAGCTCAAGGAGGATTTCCTGTGGCGCTCGAAAAAGAAGAGAAGACGTCCATCATCGGCGGCTTTCAAGTACACGGCAACGATACCGGCTCGCCCGATGTGCAGATCGCGCTACTCACTGAGCGCATCAACCAGCTCATCGAGCATTTGCGCATTCATATCCACGATCATCACTCTCGCCGTGGCCTGCTGAAGCTCGTCGGTCGCCGCCGACGCCTGCTGAACTATCTCAGCCAGCGCGATAAAGAGCGCTACCGCAGCGTTATCGAGCGCCTTGGCTTGCGCCGTTAGCCCGCGATGATCGGCCCAATGCATAGATAGCACGCAAAGAGCACCGGGGGATGTTGTGTCCCGGTGCTCTTTTGCTGTACGCTATAATGAGGTTACAGGTTAGAGGTGATAGGGTACAGCTAACAAAGGCTGACACGTGTAACTTCTGATCTGCGACACAGTGTTTTTGAGAAAGCAGGTCAGGAGGAGCGTTCGGGATTGGAGCACGTCGGGGGCGAGGCCCGGTAAGGGCGCAACGTTATAGACAGATAGAAGCGTTGCAGACAGTAAACGGCTACAAGGTATTGCAAGAACCTGTAACCTGTAACCTGTAACCTCCGCCAACGCCGCGCTCCAGTGCCGAACACCTCCGCCCTGCAAGGTATGTCTAGACGTTATCAGGAGGACTTGTTTCACATGTCAGATCGACAGATTCATGCGGTCAGCGCCGAGATCGCCGGCCGCACGCTCACACTGGAAGCCAATCGTTTCGCCGAACAGGCCGATGGCTCGGTGCTCGCCCGCTACGGCGACACCACTCTGCTCGCCACCGTCGTCGCCGCGCGCGAGGCGCGCGATGGTGCTGACTTCTTCCCGCTCACCATCGATTATGAGGAGCGGATGTATTCTGCCGGTAAGATCCCCGGCAACTTCTTTAAGCGCGAAGGTAAGCCTACCACCACGGCAATTCTTAACGCGCGTCTCACCGACCGCCCGCTGCGCCCGCTCTTCCCCAAGGGCTACTACAACGAAGTGCAGGTCATCATCACCACCTTCTCCATCGACATGGTCAACGATCCCGGCCCGCTCGCCATCGTGGCAGCGTCAGCAGCGCTGGCTATCAGCGGCCTGCCGTTTAAAGGCCCGGTTGGGGCCGTGCAGGTCGGCCACGTCGACGGCAAGCTCGTGATCAACCCCGAGATGGCGCAGATTGAGCACAGTCGCCTCGACCTCGTCGTGGCTGGTACC
>JAAUTF010000147.1 GCA_012031775.1 Candidatus Altimarinota bacterium
ACCCTGACTGTCACCGCAGAGGAGATGGATACGGCCCGCCGGCGTGATCGAGCGGCGTGTGAACGGCCTCGGCGTCGGTGAGACGGTGGTGCAGCTATCTGGCAACGACCGTATTATTGTTGAGTTGCCCGGTGTAGCCGATCCCGAGCAGGCGGTTGAAGCGCTGCGCGGCACTGGTCGCCTCGAGTTTGTTGATTCACAAGGCCAGTACCTTGCTCCCGGCACGCCGGTGCTCACCACGGGCAGCCCAGAATTGCCTGCCGCGCTCGGCATCACCGATACAACAACGCTTGGCCCCTCGTTAACCAGTATTACCGATGGCGCTGATCTCGATACGGCATCGGTGCAGCCTGCGGTTTCTACCGGTGGTCTTACTTCACGCCCGGCCGTCTCGTTCCGCTTCACTGGCAATTCGTCGTCAGAACTAGCCCGCTTCAGCGCAGGGAACGTCGGCCAGCCCATGTGTATCGTACTCGATAATGTGGTAATCAGCTGCCCGCAGATCAACGCGGCGCTCACCGGCGGCGAGGGTGTGATTGAACTCAATAGCGAGGAAGAGCGCAACGCCCTGCTTACTCAGCTCAAGTATGGTGCCTTGCCTACGCCACTCGCCGTTGAGACAAGCCGCACCGTCTCGGCGACGCTTGGTGAGGAAGAGGTGCGCGCCAGCACCATCGCCGGTACGATCGGCCTTGGCGTTGTCGTCGTCTTTATGATGCTCTACTACCGAATCCCCGGTATTATGGCTGCGCTTGCCCTGGCGATCTACACGCTGATCAGCTTCGCGCTGTATCGTATCGTCCCGATCACGCTCACCGCAGCCGGTATCGCCGGTTTTGTGCTTTCGATCGGTGTGGCGGTGGATGCAAATGTGCTGATCTTCGCTCGTATGCGCGAAGAGTATCGCCACCGTCGCGACTTCCGGTTTGCGCTTGAAGCAGGCTTCCAAGAGGCCTGGCCTGCCATCCGCGACTCCAGTGTGGCCACGCTGATCACCAGTACAATTTTGTATCTTTTCGGCAACAGCTTCGGCGTGAGCATTATTAAGGGCTTCGCGCTTACGCTCGGCCTCGGTATCGTGATCAGTTTGTTCACGGCGGTGATCATCACTCGAACCTTCCTGCGCTCGCTCGTACCGCTCTATAAGCCGCATCAGGCTGCGCTCTATGGGCTCGACCGCATCGATATTCCCGCTGTGCAGCCTGTTGCCGCCAGCACCGACTGACGCCGTTATTAGGTTATCGCGCATTTAGTGCGAGAGACGCCAGCGCCGAAGGCGGGTGTACAGGCAGAAACGGTATACGAGAATACTGGTCAGCGTTGTTGGCAGCACCTGCAATGCCAACCAGTCTGATATCATCGCTACGGAGTTGTATATTTATGGACAGTCTGGTTCGTAAGCGTTACTGGTGGTTCGCGATCTCGCTGATCATCATTCTGCCAGGTCTTTACTACTTGCTACTGCACCCGCTGGTGACAACGGGCCAGTTCCGCGTCGGCCTTAACACCGGTATCGATTTTAGCGGTGGTGCGCTCTGGGAGCTGAAGTTCACCGATCGCGAGCCTGGTACGGTGAGCAGCGCCGATGTCGCCGAGGTTTTGCTGCCAATGGTTTTGAGGGCGCATTGGTACAGCTCAGCACTGCCGACTTCGAAGGTCGCCAGGTTGCCGATGCGCTGGTGCGCACACGTTCGCTCAGTGTCGACCAGCCCCTGCAAGAGCAGCAGGCCGTGATCGAGGGGCTTAGCGCTGAATTCGGTAATGTGGCGCGCGAGCGCCTCGAAAGCGTCGGCCCAACGGTGAGCCAGGAGTCGACACGCAGTGCCGTGCTGGCCGTGGCGGGCGCATCGCTCGTGATCTTGCTGTATCTCACCTGGGCCTTTCGCAAAGCGCCGCACCCACTGCGCTATGGTGTTTGCGCTATCCTCGCTATGCTCCACGATGTCATCCTCGTGGTGGGTATTGCCGCCATCTTCAGCGCCTTCAACCCGCGCTTCGAAGTCGATGCGCTGTTCCTTACGGCCTTGCTCACCATTCTTAGTTTCTCAGTCCACGATACGATCGTTGTCTTCGATCGTATCCGCGAGAACTTAATCAACCGTCGTAGCGGTGAAACCTTCGATGGTATTGTGAACCATAGCCTGGTGCAGACGCTACCGCGATCGGTGAATACGCAGCTGACGACGTTCTTCACCCTCAGCGCGCTACTGCTTTTCGGTGGAGCGTCGACCTTCAACTTTGTGCTGATCATGTTGATCGGCCTGGTTAGCGGCACATACTCTTCGCTCTTTAACGCTGCGCAGCTGCTTGTCGTTTGGGAGCACGAGGAGTGGCGGTACTGGCTGCCAAAGCGCTGGGCCGAACTGCGCGCGCTGATCGCAGGCACACCGATCAACCCGGCGACGGCAACACCGCGCACGGTGCAAGTTTCGTAAAAGGTACCGGCAGAGGGTACAGGCTACAAAAAGCCAGCGCACCGCTTGGTCACAAGTGGTGCGCTGGCTTTACAGTGTGCGATGTGAGCATGTGGCAGAGATAGCCGTGCATGGGAAGTATTACGCTTACACTGCCCTCTGTAATACCATCTTAGATTGCAGATTTTGAATTGCAGCGCGCTCTTAATCGAGCGAGATCAGATAATCGGCACGTGCGGGCTGGCGGGCGGGTACCTCTTCGTGCATCAACCAATGGTAAGAAAGGGCGGCGATAGGGATCAGCAGCCAGAAATTTAGCAGGCGAAAGATGATCGCTGCGGGCGCTGCTGCTGCACCGACGCCGAGCTTCAACAATACGGCCACGAGCGCGGCCTCTACCGTGCCGCCACCGCCGGGCAAGACATTGAAGGTGCTGGTGATCAGCGCGATGCCGAAGGCGGCGAGCATCGCTGGGAACGGAATAGCCGTGCCGAGCGCGTAGCCAACCATCATCATCGCGATCGCATGCCCGCTGAGGCCCAGCAACTGCACCAGCACTAACATCGCCACCTCGCGCGGCTGGCTGGCGATAAGGGTGCGAGCACGGCCCAGATCGGTCACGATATGGTCGATCGGATCATCACTCCACGTACGGCGTAGCAGCTGTGCAAGCAGATTTTTGAGGCCGATCAGCCATATAAAAAGCACCGTCGTCGGGCGGGTGATCAGGAAAAGAATGCCGCTGATCATCAGTACGGCAACCCCGGCGGCGATATAGCTGGCCAGGCCAGCACCGAGGCCTTGAAACGCCAGGTAGATCAGGCTGAAAAAAAGATAAGCAGCATTGCTGCTGCATAGCTCAGGCTCTCGAGCGTTGCCAGAAGGGTTGCTTCGCCCGATTTTAGACCGCGCCGACTGAAATTGCTCACCAGAAAGGCGTAACTTCCAACACCGCCTGCTGGTACCGACTGGCTAAAGACGATCGCGACGATCGCTGTTGCCCAAAGCCGTACCATGCCCATACGATAGCCCAGCGAGCGCAACACGATATTAAACACCTGCGCGCTCACCAGGTAACTGAGGGCGATGGTACCAAACGCCGCCGCGATCCAGAGCGGGCGTGCGTTGCGAACCTCAGCGAAAGCGTCTATCAACCAAGTGCGATTTAAGAACGCAAGTACCGCGATCACCACAGTGATCGCGACGCTGATCAACAATTTCCAGCGCTGCCCCGCCATGCACGCCTCCCGGTAGGAACATCTGGCTTTCTGAAGGTTCAAGGCGATAGATCGCAGGTATTGTATGCCCAACCCAGATGCTTGAGTCTACACCGCAACGTTTCCTGGAAACCCCGCCATCATTCTGACGTTAGTGCCTGGAGTTCGGTTGCAGCGACTTCCCAAGACCATACCTGACCGACGACAAACTGCTGCCAGTGTACCTTCTACCAGTTGATCGAAAACAACCCCTCTTCGCCGGTTGGCGTTTCCCAGGCCACTTCGACCCGCTCGATCTCGGCGCGGATCGGCCCGCTATAGCACTGGCTCACCATACGCTGCACTGCAGCGCGCCCGCCTTCGAACACCGCTTCCACGCGCCCATCGCTCAGGTTCGTCACCCAACCGGCTACTTTTGCCTCGCGCGCGCGATCGCGCAGCCAAGCCCGAAAATTAACACCTTGCACCCGCCCGGAAATATGGACACGTGCACGTACATGGTCCATCGTCTGTTTACGCTCCTCGAGTCGCTTCCGGTGCTGCGCGTCGCAGCACGCAGCCATTTGGCAGTATAGCGCAGACGGCTAGGGCGCGCAATAACTGGCCGCTTTGCTCCAACCAAAGGCTGTGCTACCCTTCTACGTACGCTAGAGTCATTCTTGGGTCATTTCTTTTTGCGCGCTCTGCCACTGGCTGGTATACTTGCTATAGCGTTGCCGCTGCTTGCTGCATCTATTGCCTGGAACGGACGTACATGTCAGATCAGAAATACATTCGTACTTTTTGTATTGTGGCCCACATCGATCATGGCAAGACAACATTGTCTGATCGGCTTCTGCAAATTACGAATACAATTAGCTCACGCGAAGCTCGCGATCAGCATCTCGATGCGATGGATCTTGAGAAAGAGCGCGGGATTACGATCAAATCGAAAAGTGTTCGTATGCAATACAACGCTGCGGACGGCATCGAATATACTTTAAATCTTATCGACACTCCTGGCCATGTGGATTTCGGCTATGAGGTTTCGCGTTCGCTCGCCGCCTGCGAGGGTGCGTTGCTGGTCGTCGATGCTGCACAGGGTATCGAGGCGCAGACGCTGGCAAATGTCTATCTGGCGCTTGAAAATAACCTTGAGATCATCCCGGTCGTGAACAAGATCGATCTGCCCGGCGCACACCCCGATGAGGTTGCCGCCGAAATCGAATCAATCATCGGCATCCCTGCGAGTGAATGCATCTTTGCCTCAGCTAAAGAGGGCGTCGGCGTGCCCGAGATTCTTGAGGCGATTGTGGCGCGTATTCCACCGCCACGTGGCAAGATCGATCAGCCGGCCCGCGCGCTGATTTTCGACTCGCACTACGACCCATATAAGGGTGTGATCGCCTACGTACGTGTTGTTGATGGGTGCTTTCCTGGTGGCTCGCGCGTGCAGTTCATGGGCACGGGGGCGAAGGCGGAGACGCTCGAACTTGGTGTCTTCCGACCAGCGATGGTTACGCTGCCCGCGCTCTCAGCGGGCGAGGTAGGCTATATCGCCACCGGCCTGAAAACCGTCGAGGAGTGTCAGGTTGGCGATACCTGACGCTGGCGGAGAACCCGGCGCACGAGGCGCTGCCAGGCTATCGGCCGGCCAAGCCGATGGTTTTTGCTGGGCTCTACCCGATCGACAGCAACGAATATACCGAACTGCGGGAGGCGCTTGAGAAGCTCAAACTCAACGATGCGGCGCTTTCTTATGCGCCCGAAAGCAGCGCTGCGCTTGGTTTCGGCTATCGCTGCGGCTTCCTTGGGCTGCTGCATATGGAGATCGTGCGTGAGCGCCTGGAGCGAGAATACAACCTCGATCTTTTGATCACCGCGCCGAGCGTTGAGTACCAGATTCTGCAAACCAACGGTGAGGTCGAACGGATCGACAATCCCTCCGAGATGCCCGAGGTCAGCAAGATCATTGCGATCGAGGAGCCGGTGGTGCAGATCAGTGTGATCGCGCCGACGCGTTACATCGGTGCGATCATGGATCTCGTCACCAACAAGCGCGGCATTTTCGAGGCGATGGATTACCTCGATCCAACACGCGTGATGATTAAGTACCGCATGCCGCTGGCCGAGATTGTCGCCGATTTCTATGATCAGCTCAAGAGCCGCACCCAGGGCTATGCCTCGCTCGACTATCACCTCGCCGGCTACCAGGAGGCCGACTTGGTTAAGCTCGATGTGCTGGTGAACAGCCAGCCTGTCGATGCGCTCTCGCTGATTGTGCATCGCGACTTTGCTTACAATCAGGGCCGCGAGTTGGTCGAGAAGCTGCGCAAGCTCATCCCGCGGCAGATGTTCGAAGTACCTATTCAGGCCGCTATCGGCAGCAAAATCATCGCCCGTGAGACTGTCAAAGCACAGCGCAAGGATGTTTTGAGTAAGTGCTATGGCGGTGATATTACAAGAAAAAGGAAGCTATTAGAGAAGCAAAAGGAAGGCAAGAAACGCATGAAAATGGTGGGGAATGTGGAGATTCCTCAGGAAGCGTTTATGGCTATCCTGAGCCTTGGGGATGAATGAAATATTTATTGAGCATTATCGTCTGTGTTCTTGCCTTCACCGCCTGCCAGAGCACGCAGAACGGCGCGGCGCTGATGGTGCCGGAGTCGGATGTGGTGTTTCGCGTCGGCAGCACGTCGGTAACGCTTGAAGAATTCGCTCAGCGACTTGAGCGCGATACTGGCCAGGCTATTGCGCAGATGATCGCTCAGGGCCAGACGCGTGCGCAGATCGAGGAGATGGCGGCACAGGCTCAGGTGCAGCGCTCGTTGCTCGATAACTGGATCCAGGAGGAATTGCTGCTGCAGACAGCGCGGCGCGGCGGCATCGGCGTGAGCGCTGCGCCGTCGATCAGGCGCTGAACGACTCGGGCGCGCTTGCCGTGCCCCCCGGTGCGCCTTTTATCGACCATACGCCCGATCGTGTCGATGCTGCGCGTCAGCAGCTGGTGTTCGATATGATCGCTCGTAACACACGCGCCGACCAGTATCGTATGCGCCAGATTCTTGTTGTCGATGAGGCCACTGCCGATCTGGTGTTGGCGCGCTTGGCAGCGGGAGCGCCGTTTAATGAACTGGTTGATGATTTTTCACAAGATCCGGCCTCGTTGGAGAACGGTGGCGATCTGGGCTGGTTGGCGCTCGGCAGCTATGTGCCCGAACTGGAGGCGCTCGTCTTCGATATCGAACTGAATACACCCACAAAGGTACAGAGCCCGTCGGGATGGCATGTCTTTGAGGTGCAGGAGCGCGAGCGCGAGCGCGCCTTTGCGTCGATCGATACCTTGCGCGCTGCGCCCAACGCGCAGCAGCTCTTCGAGGAGACGTTTTTGCCCTGGTACGAGCAATTGCGCGCCGATGCCGAGGCGAGCGGCGATGTTCAGCTGAGCCCTGGCTTCGACCCGGCCAGTGTGCCGTTGCCCTTCCCCGCAGGAACGTAGGGCAGAGCAACGTGGATTGCTTCGACCGAGGTTGTAGCACGGTGCATTGACGAATAATTGCTCCTTCTGCGCTCTCCGCGCATTCTGTGGTCAAAAAGCATGCAATTCTCTTATGGCCAGATCCTTGCTCGCTGCGGCCATCTGCTCGACCTGAGCGCAGGTGTGCAATTGCACGAAGCAGTGCGCCTGCTTGATGACAGCGCCTGGCTTCAGGGTGCCCGGCGCGAGAACATCGGCGAAGAGGAACGCGCCTGGAGCGAGTTAAACGGCTACGGCCCTTACCAACCCCCGGTGTTGCCCTTTCCGATCAATCCCCAAACGGCGGCACTAATTCTGGTGCCGACAGCCGATGCCCTTGCCGACCTCACACGCCTGCTGTTGTTACGTTACTCGCCGAGCCATATCGTGCAGCTTGTTGAATTGACGACAGATCGGGTTACGCCCAAGCGCCTGGCAGATCTTGTGGCTGTGCAGGCCGCAGCACCGTTGGTGCTAGCCATAACACCGCTGGCGCTGAGCGACGATCGAGGCAGCTTTGAGCGCCTGGCCTGGGTGATTGCGCGCCTTTATGCGCCGGGGGGCTGCCCCTGGGATCGTCGCCAGAGCCATCGCTCGCTGCGTAACGCGGTGCTCGAAGAGGCCTATGAAGTGATCGAGACGCTCGACAACAACGATCAGCAGGGCCTCTGCGAAGAGCTTGGCGATCTCTTGATTGCGATCATCTCGCATAGCGAAATGGCGCGGCAGGCGGGAAGCTTTCAGCTCGGCGACGTGCTGGAACAAGTGAGCGATAAACTCATGCGTCGTCATCCGCATGTTTTTGGCGACCTCGCAGTGAGCGATAGCAACGAGGTGCTGGCCAACTGGGAGGCGATTAAGGCGCAGGAACTGGCGGCAAAAGGCCGTAGTCGCGAAAGCGCGATCGATGGCATTCCAGTGGCACTGCCCGCAGTTGCAACAGCACAGCAGCTGGCAAAAAAGGCTGGGCGCGCTGGTTTCGAGTGGGCCGATCTAGCCCAGGTCTGGGGCAAACTCGACGAAGAACTGGCTGAATTGCGCAGCGCAGTGGCAAGCGGTGACGAAGCGGCGATCCACGATGAGCTTGGCGACGTGCTGGCAACCACCGTTAAGCTCGCGTACTGGCTCAAGGTCGATGCCGAGACCGCCCTGCGCGAGGCCAACGCCAAGTTCTGCCGCCGCTTTCGCTATGTCGAGCAAGCTGCCGCTGCCCAAGGAACGACGCTCACAGCGATGAGCCTTGAGGCGATGTTGACCCTCTGGAATGAAGCGAAGGTGAAGCGTGAAGTGTGAAGCGTCAGAGGGGAGCTGCACAGCACGCATCACCCTTCAGACCTTTAATAACGTTTTACACTGCGCGGGTTGAACCGCTGAATCCTGAAGCCTGACTTCTCCTGTAATGCCGCCACCCATTCCGATCTATCTCGAAGACCTGGTGCAGATGCGCAAGCCGCACGCCTGTGGTGGCGACACCTGGCGTGTCTTCCGGTTGGGTGCCGAGATCGGGATCCGCTGCACCACTTGCGAGCGCAAAGTCCTGCTGCAACGTAGTGAGTTCGAGCGGCGCATCAAGCGTTTTATCGAACGCCCGCAGGCGCAGTAATTGCTCCCCCAAATGTCTCCCTAAAGCGGTTGCCGAGTCGCCTCCGGCGCGAACGTTGGGGGCGTCGCCTCAAAACCTCGTAATGACCCTAAAGGTCACCCTGAGTGGCATGGCACAAATGCACAAGAACGGCTATCATGAAAGCATGAAGCTGACCGCTGTTCACATCATAATTCGTCTGCTCGCGGTAATAGTAATTTTTGGCGGCTGGAGCGTACCAGCGGCGGCGCAGGGGCGTGGGCCGCTGCTGCTGGTTGAGGTAGACGAAGTCATCTCGCGCTTTACCGTCGATCATTTGCGTCAGGCACTCACGCAGGCTGAAGCAAGCAATGCCGAAGCGCTGATCATTCGCCTTGGCGGCAGTGGCGCTGTACTCGACGCGGTACGACCGTTTGCCGCAGAGCTGGCGGTCGCAAAGGTACCGGTAGTTGTCTACGTCGCTCCAACGGGCACCGCAGCGGGCGCGGCAGGTGCGTATCTGTTGAGCGCAGCCCACATCGCGGCTATGGCACCGGAGACGAGTTTTGGCACGCCTAACCCACTTGTGTCGACGGCAGGGTTAAACGATGAGGCGGTGCGCGCGCGCGCCCGTGAGGAAGTTGCGGCGCAGCTGCGCGGTTGGAACGAAGAGCGCGGACGGAGCAGTGGCTGGATCGATCGCGCGGTGGCCGAAGGAGCGATTATCGACAATGTCCAGGCGTTAGCCCTTGAACCACCAGCGATCGACCTGGTAGCGCGTGAACTGAGCGAACTAACGACACTGCTCCATGGGCGTAGTGTGCGCCTCGCCGATGCCAGCGAGCGCGTGCTCGAAACGCTAGGCCGCACGCCGACGACCGTTGCGCCGACGATCTGGCAGCGCTTGCTCTTGTTGCTGGCAAACCCCACTGTGGCTTTCTTACTCCTGGTAATGGCGGCTATTGCGATATACGCCGAGTTGCTGACACCGACGATCGGCGCGCTGGCGGGGCTGGGTGTCGTGCTGCTTGTTGGCGCACTAACCGGCTTTACAGCGCTGCCGATCAACTGGCTCAGCCTATTTGGCCTGATGTTGGCACTGGGCCTGATCGGTGCAGACCTACTCACACCGTCGCACGGCGCGCTAACCATCGGCGGCCTGGCCCTGCTTGTTATCAGCGCGCTGACCCTCTTCGACAGCGCTCAGGCTCCGGGTGTAAGCGTTGCACCCTGGGCGGTGGGCATGGTTGCGCTCACCGTGGTGGCCTTTGTGGCGGTTGGCGTGACACTGATCGTGCGCACGCGCGACAAAGCGCCAGAGATCGGCCAAGAAGCGCTGGTCGGCAAACTCGCCGAAGTGCGCAAGCGCCTGGAGCCGGAGGGCATGGTTTTTGTTGAGGGGGCGCTGTGGCGTGCGGTCAGCGAGAGCGGCGACATCGAAATCGGCGATTATGTGCGGGTAACAGGTGTGTATCAGTTACGGCTGACCGTGCGGTCTCTCGATGAGCCACCTGAAGCGTAACAAGAGTTAAAGCGTGAAATGTCGTCTGACGCGTGAAGCGTGAACCGAACATCTTGACGAAGTATGCACGCATCACGGATTATACAAACAGAGGGAGCAAAACCATGGCGGCGTTTATCGCTTTATTGATCGGTTTTATCATTTTTCTCGGCGTGATCTTCGCGCTATCGGCGATCAAAATTATCCCGGAGTACGAGCGCGGTGTGATCTTTCGTCTGGGGCGGCTGCTTGGGCCGCGCGGGCCGGGCCTATTCTGGGTTATCCCGCTCTTTGAGCGCATGGTGCGCGTCGATCTGCGCGTCATCACCATGGACGTACCGGTGCAGGAAGTGATCACCATGGACAACGTAACCATCAAGGTTAACGCGGTGCTCTACTTCCAGGTAATCAATCCGAACTGGGCGGTTACCAAGGTGATGGATTACATCCGCGCGAACGTTGCAGATCGCGCAGACGACCTTGCGGAGCGGCGTCGGCCAGGTCGACCTTGACACGCTGCTGGCGCGCCGCGAGCAACTCAATGCGCGCCTCCAGGCGATTATCGACGAGCAGACCGAACCGTGGGGCGTCAAAGTCACGATTGT
>JAAUTF010000148.1 GCA_012031775.1 Candidatus Altimarinota bacterium
TGTCGACAGCGAGGGCATGGGCGGTATTCTCGCGGCCCAGGGCCACGAAACGGTTGACTCGGCGGCAGAGGCCGATGTTGTGATTGTGAATACCTGTAGTTTCATCGCCGCCGCCCGCGATGAAACGCTCGACGTGCTGGCTGAACTTGGCAAGCGTAAACACGCTGGTCAACAGCTGATCGCCGCTGGCTGTATGGCCCAAAGCCACAATTCACTGGTCGCCGCAGTCGCTGGGGTAGACGCCACGCTTGGCACGCAGGAGTGGATGCGCGTCGGCGATCTTGTGCGCCAGACAAGCAAAGGGAAGCAGGTGCCGGTGATCGGCCTTGAGTTGAGCGCCGAGCCACCTGCGCCCAGCGAGGGCTACGCCGACTGGCGCACCAGCCAGATCCGGCGCAGCCAGGTTGGCCCTTCGGCGTACCTCAAAATCTCCGATGGTTGCAATCTGCGTTGTGCCTTCTGCACTATTCCGTCGTTTAAGGGCGATATGCGTTCCAAGGCGCTCGGCGCTATTCTTGCCGAGGCTCAGGAGCTCGCCGCGCAGGGTGTACGCGAGATTGTGCTGGTCGCGCAGCATCTCACCGATTACGGGCGCGACCTTGGTTTGAAGGATGGCCTCGCCGTTCTGCTCGAGGAACTCTGCCAGGTGCTGCCGCAACAGGTTTGGCTGCGCCTGATGTATGCGTACCCGCACGGCATCAGCGAGCGCTTGATCGCAACCATGGCCACCAACCCGCAGATCTGTGCCTACCTCGATATGCCGCTGCAGCACGCGCACCCCGCCACGCTCAAACGCATGCGTCGCCCGCCGGATACCGATCGCACTAAGAGGATTATTCAGGATTTACGCACCGCAATGCCAGATTTCGCCGTGCGCTCGACGTTTATCGTCGGCTTCCCTGGCGAAACAAACGAGGAATTTCGCGCGCTCGCCGACTTTCTCGCCGAGATGGAGCTTGATCGCGTTGGCATCTTTCGCTTTTCTCAGGAGCCGGGCACGCACGCTGCGACGCTGCCCGACCAGGTGCGCCCACGTGTGATCGAGCGTCGCTGGCACGAGATAATGCAACTCCAGCAGCGGGTATCAGCCGCCCGTAATGCGCGCTGGCTGGGCCGCGCTATTCAGGTGCTTGTCGAGGGCAACGGTGCGGCCGATGACGGCACGCCGCTAGTGGTTGGGCGCTCCTTCCGCGATGCGCCCGAGATCGACGGGCAGGTTTTCGTCTGGGGGCAGGCACCCGTCGTAGCTTTATCACTGCGCGCATCACACAAACTACCGATTACGACCTCTGGGGCGACTGCGTTGTAGCATAAGGTTGCAAAAAAGCCGGTGGTGCTAGTCAGTAGTTGCGGCGCAGCAGCTCTAGTGACCAGCACCACCCGTTCCTGAAATGGCGTTCGCCAGAACGGTCACGCCCTGGCGAACCATATCTAACAAAACAACAGGCGCCGTTGTGGCATTACCACAGCGGCGCGTGTTACTCACTCGTCCGAGTCTATTCACGCTGCAGTGCGTGCCTGAATAACCTTCTGCAGTCGGCGCAGTTCGGCTGGGTTGTTGCGCGCCAGGTAGTCGACCATGTAATCGACCGCCGTGTCGCTGTAATCGTCAAGCAAGCCGTCGAGCACTTGGCGAACAACCATCGAGACAAAATCGTTCTCGCTGATCGCTGGGCTGTAGATATAGGCGAGCCCCTCACGGTGGCGGTTCAGCACACCCTTCTCCGACAAGCGGCTCATCGTTGTCATCACTGTCGTATAGGCGATCTCGCGCTCGCTCGACAGACGGCGGTGAACTTTCTTGACGGTGCTGCGGTCATCTTGCCAGAGAATCTGCATGATCTCTGTTTCTAGCGGCCCGAGCACTTTTACGAGGCCATCTTTAGTCGGGCTGAAGCGAAAGCGCATGTTGATGGGCATCGGGTCGACTCCTTTCAAAGTTGCGAGCTGTGTGTACGCAGGTGTCGGGCGCTGAACAACGCTTCGCTTGGGCGTCGAGTCGCTCTACCCGTCTCTCATAGGGCGCAGTGTACTAGGCAGACCCGCAAGGAACAAGCTTTTTGGATTACGATGCCGTTACAGGGAAATTGCTTTATACTCATCGAAGAGCGCATTGGAGAGCGCTATTCTACTAGTGGTAGTCGTACTACATTCAACGTAGAGTGTAAGAGGTTTAGCTGAGAAAATAATGATACAAGCTGACACACGCCTGAAGATACAAGCGGCGATGCGAGCGGTGTTTCCGGCCTATGAGCAGCGTGTCGCGCGCTTCTACGCCATGCAAGAGTACCATCTCGGCTGGCGCAATCTCGATCTGTCGCCGGCCGCCGAAGACCCGGGCAAGCTCATCCGCCCGCTGCTGGTGTTGCTCGCGTCGGGTGCTGTCGGTGGGGATACGGCGCAAGCGCTCCCGTTAGCGGCCGGCATTCAATTGCTGCACGATTTCACTCTGATCCACGACGATATCGAGGACAACAGCGATACACGGCGCGGTCGGGTAACGCTGTGGAAGCACTGGGGCCTGGCACAGGGCATCAACGCTGGCGACGGTATGTTCGTGCTGGCCCATCTCGCGCTGCATCGGCTGGTGGAGGCTGGTGTTGAGCCTGCGCTCACGCTGCATATTTTGCAGCGTTTCGATGAGATAATTCTTAGTGTTTGTGAGGGCCAGTTCCTCGATCTCAGTTTTGAAGGCGATCTCAGCATCGAGACCGACGACTACCTGGCCATGATTGGGCGCAAGACCGCAGCACTGGTTGCTGGCTCGGCTGAGTTGGGGGCGCGTGTCGGTGGGGCTAGCGCGGCAACGGCGGCGGCTTTTGCTGATTTTGGCCGCAGACTCGGCCTGGCCTTTCAGATCCAGGACGATATCCTCGGTATCTGGGGCGCGCCCGAGATCACCGGCAAGCCGCGTGCTGCCGATCTCTACCGGCGCAAGCTTAGCCTGCCCGTTGCTCATGCGCTCGCTCATAGCCCACAGCCCGCCGAACTAGCGACGATCTACGCTACCGCGCCAGACGATGCCGCTGTCGAGCGGGCACTGGCCTTGCTCGATGCGGCGGGCTCGCGCGAGTACTGCGCTGCGCTTGCAGCAGAGAACCATGGGGCTGCTCTGGCAGCGTTGGCAATGGTGCAGCCCGCCAGTTCAGCCGAAGCGCAGGCGGCCTACCTCCAGATCCGCAGTCTCGCCGAGAGCTTACTCGGGCGTCAATACTGATGCACGTCGCCCTGCTGAGCGGCGAGTATCCGCCCGAACCCGGCGGCCTCGGCGACTATACACGCTGTCTTGTCGCGGCTCTGAGCGAACAGGGATTGTTCACGTCGGTTGTCACGCTGCGCGACGAGGCCCTGGTTGTCTATCGGGGAGCCACGCTCGACCCTGTGCTGAAGAGCCGACGGATCGTTGGCTGGGACTGGTCGTGCTGGCCCGCCGTGATCGAGTTGCTCGATAGGCTGCGCCCCGATGTGCTGCACCTGCAATACCAGACCGGTGCCTACGCCATGCACCCGGCGCTCAATTTTTTGCCGTGGCGGCTGCACGGTTTGAGGCCCCGCCCGCAGGTTGTGGTGACCTTTCACGATCTACTCGTGCCCTATCTCTTCCCGAAAGCCGGGCGACTACGCAACTACGTTAATTGGCGACTGGCAGGCGATGCTGATGCGGTGATCGTGACAAACTCCAGCGATGCTGAGCAACTCGCCCCTGCCCTTGCGCACGTGCCGCAACACATTCCAATCGGATCCAACATCGCGGTTGCCACTGCGTCGGGCTACGACCGCCGGGCCTGGCGGGCAGCACTCGGCGTATCTCCAGAAGAAACGCTGTTAGCCTACTTCGGCCTGTTGTCGCCCAGTAAAGGCGCAGAAGATCTACTCGCTGCGCTTGCCGCGTTACCATCTACCGTGCGCCTAGTGTTGATCGGCGGTGCTGCGACCAGTGCGGTGGATCGCGCCTATAGCGCTACGTTTGCGGCGTTGATACAGGCCTACGGCCTAGAGCAACGCATTCTGCGCACTGGCCACGTGAGCGCCGAAATAGTCTCGGCGCATCTCTGCGCCGCCGACATCGTCGTGCTGCCTTTCCGCGATGGTGCCTCGCTGCGCCGCGGCAGCCTGCTGGCCGCCATGGCGCACGGCTGTTGTGTGATCAGCACACGCCCTGCCGAAAGAGCAACCCAGGATCTGCTCCAACACGGCGTGAATCTTTACCTCGTCGATCGCGCGGAAGAGCTGCACGGCGCAATCACCAGCCTCATCAACGACAAAATGGTGTGTACACAACTTGGCGCTGCGGCGCAATTATTTGCCCAACAGTTCAGCTGGGAAGCTATCGCGACCGCACACCTAGCGCTTTACGACCGCACTCTGACGCGCTGACACGGTGAATTTATCGGCAGCGTAAGGAGGCCACTACGTCATCGGGTGCAGCTCAAGGCAGCTTAATTGGCCAGCACAAGCACGACGATAGTACCGCAAAGTGGCGGGTGCAAGCGCCATCGCACATCTGCAAGCTGGAATCGCAGTAGCCACCGTGGCATACTTGCGCCTCATCCTTGCAAACCGTATAATTGCCGCAACACGGGGGGCGCCAGTGCAAACACGACAGCGTTTGCGAAGATTGCCCCGAAAACCGTTCATGCATACTGATCACCCGGTATTTCAGCCAAACGTCGCTCAGTTGCAGGAAGAAGCGGTGCGTCTGCCACGCAGTACGATCAGGCGTCTCTACGCCTTCGCGTTGATCGCTGGTCTGGGGCTGGGGATTGTCATCTTCGGCTTCCTTCGTGTAGTTGCGCCATTTCCCGCCACAAGCACTACACATCTGCTGCTGCTCGCGCTGTTCATCGGCCTGCTGATCGGCCTAACGATGTGCATCGTAGTCAAGCTCACCTTGCGGCAGGCTGCCTACGATCTGTACAATCACCTCGATGATGTGAGCGGTGAGATCGCAGCGCCGCCTTCGGCATCTCCCTTCGGCGATGAGATGGTCTACCTGCGCGACATCGTCGAGCAGGTTATAGCGGCTATTCCGCGCCCCGATGCTTTCCCGCGCCTCGCCCAGGATCTGCTGGTGGCAGGCGATCTTAAGGCCGCGCTGATCGTGACAGCTACCCACCTCAACAAACACATGCCCCTGCAAGGCGCGCTACTGCTGCTGTTGGACAAGGAGCGCAACCTGCTCTACGCCGCATCGGCCTGCGGGCAGATTGTATTCGATCCGGAGCTGACGCTAGATGCGGAGCACTCGGCGATCGGGCGGGCGTTGGCCGAGCAACGCCCGCTTGTCTACACCAACGGCGCGGCCTACGATAGTAAGCTGATCGATGCATCGAGCACGCTCGAAACGCTGTACTGCCTGCCGCTCGCCGCAGCCTCAGGCCCGATCGGCGTGCTTGGCCTGGCCTACAATTATGGTGCCACGCGCCTGAACGAAGAGCAGCGTGAGTTTGCCCGTGGTGCTTCCGATTTGCTGACGCTGGCTGTGCAGCGCTACATTTTTCGCCAGCAGGTGCAGCGCGAGCGACTGATTGCCGACTCGTTCGAGCGGCTGGCCGCGCTGATGGATGCCGATATAACCGTCAACCTGGCATTGGAGCGTGTGGTACGCCTCGCCGGGCAGATGACGGAGTGCGACCACGCGACGCTGATGCTGCTTGACACCGATCAGCAGGTACACCGCCGCATCTCTTTGCAGGGTGGCCAGATGATCCCGCTTTCGCTGGTTGCGCCGACGATCTTACGCAACGGACTGGCTGGCTGGGTGATGCGCGAGCGCCGCAGCGACCTCATCCTCGATACCGAGCGCGATACCCGCTGGTTACCGCTGCCCGGACAGCCGCCGATGCGCTCGGCCTTGGTGGCACCGCTGCTTCACGGCGATGCAGTGCTTGGTGTGCTTACACTGGCCGACCCGCGCCCCAGCCATTTTAGCCGGCGCAGCCTGGCGCTTATGAATGCCGTCGCTGCTTGTGCAGCACTTATCATCGCGCGTCGCGAGGAACGCGCTGTTGTCGATGAGCACCTGCTGATGGTGCGCCATGCCTTTGCTGCACGGCTGACGCCCGATATGCTGCGCGATCTGCTCGCCGACCAGCCGACGGTCTCGCGGCTGATAACACCGCATAGCTGGGAGGCGGTCGCGCTGACTGTCGAACTCAGCGGCCTCGATCGTATCAACGGCAGCTTGCCCGACGAACAGCGCCTGGAGGCGATCTATACACCGTTTCAAGAGGCCGCGCTCGCCGCAGTGTTGCAGCATCAGGGGTGTATCGAGCGCAGCGCCGAAAGCTCGCTGCTGGCATTTTTTAGCTTTCCGCTCGGCCAGCACGATGCCGAGTCGCGCGCGATCCGCGCTGCGCGTGCAATTCAGCAGGCGCTGCGACGTTTACGAGTACAATGGCGTACAAGCACCGGCTATGATGTACACTTCAGTATTGGTATCGCCCGCGGGCGGATCATCGGCGGAATCGTGCCGGTCGGCGCTGCGTACCAATGCCCGATGTTCGGCGATGCCATCGAACAGGCCCGCTTGCTCCAACGCCTGGCCCGACCTGGTGAAATTTTGCTCGACGCCAATGCGATCAGCAGCCTGCATCACGACAGTTCGCTGCGCCTCGAGTTACTTGGCCCGCTGCCGGTCGCCGAAGGACGGCGCGGCGGTCAGATCTATCGGCTGCAGTCGACCTGAGCGCAGTCGCATTTTAACGTATGAACTCACGGTTTGCCCATAGTGTAGAACAGTCGCTGATCGACCTCCGCACAACCGCCCTGCTGCGGATCGCGTCTGCGATCGAGACAGCGGCGACACTCGATGAGTTGCTCTTGCTGGCCTTGCACGAGTTCTCCCAGTTGCTCGATATCCCCATGTGTGCGCTGGTGATGCTGAGCGAGGATCATTCTGAGGCGACGCTCACGAGCGTTTACCCGCCACGCGTGAGTTTGCCGCCGCCGTTTCCTCTCCACGAGACGACGTATCTGCACCAGATGGTCGCGATGCGCCAGCCCTTCGAGTTTCACGATGTCAGCCGCGACCTCAATGGGCCTGAGGCGACACCGCTTACTCGTCATCTGGCGCAGCTGCTCGATAACGAGCAGGTGCGCTCGATGTTGCTGGTGCCGCTAGTAGCGCTCGACCGCATGATCGGTCTGCTCGTCTTCGCCTCGCTTGCCGAGCCGCGGCGTTTTGCCGATAACGAAGTTGCGCTTGCGCGCCTGATGGCTGGGCAGCTTGCGGCGGCTATCACCTCGTTTCGCATCACGGAAAAGGCGCAACGCCGCAGCGCTGAGCTGGCTACGCTCAACGATATTGCGTCGGCCGTCACCTCGACACTCGATCCGCGCGAAGTGTACCATCTGGTGATCGAAAAGCTCAACGAGTATTTTCGCGTCGATGCCGGCTCGCTGCTGATGGTCGACGAGGAGAGCGAGGATCTCGTCTTTGTGATGACGCTCGAAGCCGGGGAGGAGAAGCTCGCCGGGGTGCGTGTGCCTCGGGGCGAGGGTGTTGTTGGCGATGTGGCGCAGAGCCAGCGTTATGCGATCGTCCACGATGCGCAGAACGACCCGCGCCACTATACCAAGGTGAGCGAGGATGTGGGATACGTCACCCACTCGATCCTGGCAGTGCCGATGGTGGTCAAGGGGCGGACGATCGGCGTTATCGAGTTGCTCAATAAGCGCGATGGCACTTTTACCGAAGATGAAGCTTACCGCCTGAGCCGTATGGCGACAACGATCGGTGTGGCCATCGAGAACGCGCGGTTGTTCCAGGAGGTTGCCAACGGTCGCGATCGGCTGGAGGCTATTTTGAACTCCACCAACGACGGCATTCTTATGGCCGATATGCACGGCACTATCCTCACCGCGAACCCTATGGCGGCGCAGCTGATCGGCGAGCCGCGCGACGCGATGATCGGGCGGCGCCTGAACCAGTTGCTCGCGGTGCTGGCGGAACGCGCCGCTGAGTTGAGCGCGCCGCAATGGCTCAACGAAGACCACGACGGCCCCAGTGTGATCGAGATCGAGCTACCCGGCGTGCAGCGGCGCTTCATCCGCCATTTTCTGCTGCCCGTGCGCGATGCTTTCGGCACATTGATCGGCCAACTTGCGCTGTTTCAAGATATTTCGAAGGAGCGCGAGCTTGCGCAGCTGCGCGATGATTACACCGGTATGCTCATCCACGATTTGCGCGCTCCGTTGACCGCGATTATGAATGGCATCATGATGGTCAAGCGCGGTCTCGGCGGGCCGATCTCTGAACAGCAGCAGGAGCTGCTCTCGATCGCTCACCAGGGCAGCCAGACGATGCTAGAAATGGTCAATACGCTGCTCGATATTTCTAAAATGGAGCAGGGCGCGATGACGATCGAGCATCAACCGATCTCGCCCTACGCCCTGGTGGATGAGACGGTCGATCGTTTGCTCGCTAAGCAGAGCCAGAGCTACCAGTTGCGTCAGGAGATGGCGATCGGGCTACCATTGTTCGAAGGCGACCACGAAAAGCTTGTGCGCGTCTTTCAGAACTTGCTCGATAATGCGATCAAGTTCACGTCGAATGGCGGCGATGTTATTCTTGGTGCCGCATCTGCCCGCCTCGATCGTGGCGTCGCGCCGCCCGCGCTCGCATTCAAGCTGCCCGATCTTGCCCCCGGCAACTGGATCGTCTTCTGGGTGCGCGACCACGGCCCCGGTATTCCCGCGCAAGACCACGACCGTATCTTCCGTCGCTTTGGCCAGGTGCGTGGGCGCCGCGTGCGGGGCACTGGCCTTGGGTTAACGTTTTGTAAACTTGCGGTTGAAGCTCATGGTGGCCGGATCTGGCTTGAGAGCAAAGAGGGTGAGGGCAGTACCTTCGTCTTCGCGCTCCCGCTGCGCCAGCCGCGATGAACGAATAGCGCACATTAACGCCTTAGATATTACGATCGTATACATACGATCGTGTATCGCAGACAAAAAACGCTTTACACTTGAAATGTAATCAAACTGTCAGTGATGCGGTTGCCGTATCGCTATCTGGTGCGATATAATTGAGAAGCCGAGCGGAGCGTCTTGCTTTACTGTAAATAGTGGCTCGCCGAGCGAGAGCAACAATGGCGATCTGCACAAGGTAAAGAACCATGCGTCGGGTTTGGGATGGGCTTTTCTCACAAATTAAATATACGATCATCCTCCCCTACCTGGCGTTGGTTACGCTTGTGCTTGCGGCTGGCTCTGGTATCGCGCTGGTGCTGGTTACAGATAACTGGCAGGAGCGGTTTAATAACCAGATGGGTCAGGTCGCGCGTAACTTCAGTGAGGCCTTTGCGCGCCATGAGATCGATAATATTTCCTACCTGACGCGTGTGGCCTTCACCGCGAGTAATCCCGACGATGGTGCGCCTGCGGTGGCGCTGGCTATTCGTGAGCGCGACGAGCCCGGCCTTGGCCAGGCTATCGCGCCATTATATGAACTTGGCCTGAGCGATGTTAAGCTCGATCGGTTGATCATCTTCGACCCTGAGGGTAAGGCACTGCTCGATTGGGAGCCAAGTGTTGGCGATCCTACAGAGCCAGTTCGTTATATCGGCACCGATCTTTCCGGCCTCGATTTTATTCAACGTGTACTGCGTGGCGAGGCCGCGCCGGTGCCCGGTAGCGATATCAGTGGCGATAAATTTAGCGGCCTGATCAAGTTTCGCTCCAGTGAGAATGGTGATCGTGTACATTTCTATACCGTCACCCCGGTCTACGTTGAGGTAGACAATACCCGCGAGCTCGTCGGCGGAGTGCTCGTCGCGACGCGTCTCGACAACCTGTTGCAGGACTTGCAGCGGCAGAGTCAGTCGGCGATCACCGCGCTCTACGATCTACAAGGGGTGACACTGCAGGGCACGCTGCCGGATCAGGAAACCGCGCTGCTCGATATGAGTGAAGAGCAGCTGCGTCTGGTCGCTGATCTCAACCAACAAGGGCGGCTCGCCGCGACGACACAGGCTGGGCAGCAGTTGACGGACGGGACGAGCGGTGATGTCTGTCTGGATATCGGGCGTCTCTCGGGCAACCCGATCGGCGCGGTAACGCAGACGCGCCTGCCGGCCTGTTCGATCACTGCGTCGCAGCAGTTCAACAACCGCACCTACCAGACGGTCTACGCGCCATTGCTGATCCGTGGCGTTCACAACGGCTACTTCTCCGTCAGCCTGCCGAACGATTTTGTCGTCAGCGCCTGGTCATCAAGCCGAAATGCGATTCTCGGCGTCACTGTTATGCTGACGCTTGGTGCCGTGCTGCTTGGTGTCTGGGTGTCGCGCAGGATTACGCGCCCGCTTGGCGATCTAGTCGATACAGCTGCTGCTGTGACCAGTGGCCAGCTCGACCGCCGCAGCCATGTTACCGAGCGCAACGAGCTGGGGCAGCTTTCGGTCGCCTTCAATCAGATGACCGAACATCTGCTGCGTCTGTACACCGCTAGTCGCGAGCTGAACCGTGCGATCGAGATCGAGGAAGTGCTCGCAGTGGCCTCTGAGTCGGCCAGTTCGTTTGTAGCCAATACCGAATCGCTGGCACTGCTGCGCACCGAAGACGGCTGGCGCTATCATGTCCGTAGCGATGCGTCGGCGACCTGCCAGAATTTGCTCAGCGTTGTGCCACGCAGCAGCGACCACTGTTAGTTACTTCGCCATCACCAGCAGCAGCAGACCTACCTGCTGCACGCGCCACGGATAGCGCATTGCTTCGACAGGACTGAGCAGTGTGGCCAGTTTACAGACGGTACTCGCCGCGC
>JAAUTF010000149.1 GCA_012031775.1 Candidatus Altimarinota bacterium
CGTGCCGAGTGCTGCTGGCGCGACCGTGGATCTGGGCGGCCAATGGTTCGGCCCACAGCATCGGCGCGTCCGCGCGCTCGTTGAGCGACTGCACCTTCTCGCAGGTGAGACGTATCAGGCCGGCGCGACGCTCTATGACCTCGCTGGACGCCTACGGCACCAGGTATTTGGGCTTCCGCCGCTGCCTCCCTTCGCACTCTTCGATCTGCTCCAGCTCCGCTATCGGCTCGACTGGCTGTCGCGCAGTCTTCCACCACGAGCACGCTGGGCCACCGCAACCCTAGCGCTTGACACGCAGAGCGTACACGAATGGATCGAGCGACACGCCTGGACCTCTGCTGGCCGCCAGATGCTGCGCTCAAGCCTTAGCGAGAGTTTCTGCCTGGAGCCTGAACACGTCTCGCTGCTGGATGTGGTCGAGCAGCTGCGGCAGTGCGGTAGCACGACCGGTCTCGCAACAGCGGAACACTGGTTTCTTCCGGGCGCGCCCAGCAACTCGCCAATGGGCTCGCGCATGAGCTTCCTGGGCGCATTGCATTCGGTCAAGCCGTCACGCAGGTAGTGCAAGACCAAGCTGGGGTGGTGGTGTCAACGGTGAGTCAGGCGTGGCGCGCACAGCGTGTGGTAATCGCTGTCCCGCCGCTACTCGCCCGGCAGATCCGCTTCACCCCGCAGCTTCCGGTCGCGCAGGCGCAGCTGCTCGAACGGGCGCAGATGGGCAAGATTATCAAGAGCGTCAGCGTGTACCCCGAGGCATTCTGGCGCAAGAGCGGGCTAAGCGGCGGGCTGAACGCTGATATGGGAGCGGTAGCCGTGACGCTCGACGCCTCGCCGCGTGGTGGAAGTCCAGGGGTGCTCGTTGCGCTGACTGGTGGCCGTCGAGCCGAGCAACTCGCACGGCTGAGCACGGACACACGGCGAGCGGTGATACAGGAGCGGCTGCGCACTCTGTTTGGCCCGCAGGCGGCGAGGCCAGTCGCATACCACGACTACGCATGGGCCGATGACCCGTGGGCGCAGGGAGGCTACGCAGCGCACTTTCCTACCGGCGCCCTCAGCCGGAGTGGGGCGGGCCTCGGAGCGAGCTTCGAGCGCCTCCACTGGGCCGGCACCGAGACTGCCGACGCGTGGCGCAGCTACATGGAGGGCGCCCTTCAATCCGCAGAACGGGCGGCAACGGAGGTACTCGGCAGCAAGCACCACGAGCACACGAGCGTACATCCGAATGTAGAGATAAACAAGCGAAGGGAGAAGGTATGGGGCGGCTGACAACGGTAACACCAACGCTGACGCGGGTCGCGCTCGGCTACGTGAACGCGTACCTGATCGGTCATCCGCAACGCTGGGTACTCATCGATACCGGCGAACGCACCCACAGTGCGGCGCTACTCCGGGCTGCGAGGCAGTTCTCAGCTGACGTGCCGCCTCAGGCGATCGTGCTGACCCACGGCCACTTCGACCACGCCGGTGGGGCGCGGGAGCTATCCCAGCACTGGGGAGTGCCGGTCTACGCCAGCCGCTTCGAGTTGCCGTTTCTGCGCGGCGCGGAGGCCTACCCCCAGCCCGACCCGGCCGTCGGTGGGTTCTACGGGTGGCTCGCCCAGTTCGTGACCATGCCGACGTGTGAGCCCTTGACCGACCTGCATGAACTGCCATCTGATTTGGCTCAGATCGGGCTTGACGGCTGGGTGTGTGTGGCGACGCCGGGGCATACGCCTGGCCACGTCTCCTTTTCCACTCGGGGTATCGGCTGCTCGTGGCGGGGGATGCCTGCCTCACGATCAATTTCCAGAGTTGGTTGGGCGCTCTTACCGGCTGGCCGTGGGTTTCAGGGCCACCGGCGCCCTATACGCTCGATTGGTCGGCGGCTCATCGCTCACTTGTGCAGCTGGCGGCACTGGAGCCGCAGGTGATTGCAAGTGGTCACGGGCGACCGATGCACGGACGACAAGCAACGCAGGGGCTGGTTCGGCTTGGGCACCAGCTCCGCTCGCCACAACGCGGCCGCTTCGTTGAACAGCCCGCACCCTGGGCAATGCCCCCTGCCGGGATGATGCCCTGCACCGCTACCAAACAGGATACCCCTTCAATGGAAATAGCCTCACACTCCTCTCGCCTATGTACAGGTAGGTAAAGCGTCTGAAACCTCCGCGAGCCCTTGTGGTGATCGAGAGTCAGCTCTCCTACAGGTTTGATGCTCAAGGTAGTCGAGGGAGGCTGTTCTACCCGGAAAGGATCTTACGAGCGGGAATGCGCGCACTGATCGGCCATGCTTTAGCTGACCAGTACGCGCGTTCTCCGTAAGCACCGGGAGTAGCCTGCCAACCCCGTTTATCGTCGGCTCTGTTGATAAAGCCTCAAGAATAAGGAGGAAGGCTGCTACAGCGATAAGGCCCGCTGTTGCCGAAATGGAGCCTCACTCGGGGAAAATGATCTGCCTGAAGTACAGGCCCGTGGCCCGCACAGACTATCCTGGGCTGTAGCTGCGCTTGGAGTTGGGCCGATGCCCACCCCGTGGCGTAGTCCAACGTGACCGGGCCGTCGGCGAAGTGCAACCCGCGACGGGTTGCCAGCAGCGAGTCGCCGGCGAAGAGCATGCCGTAGGCGGGCGCAAAGAACGAAAGATGGCCCGCCGTGTGACCCGGTGTGGTCAGCACGTGTAGCCCGCCCAGGATCGACAGCGCATCGCCGAGTGAAACGATCGCGGTCGCCTGTGCTGGCTGGACGTTCATCAGCCAGCTCATGATCGCGTAGCTTGTGGTGATGAGCCAGTTTTCCTGCGGTTCGCGGGAGGGAGCCCCACGCGCCATCGCCTCGGCCTCGATCCGGCTTGTATACCGCGCAGCACCCATGGCTGTGCACAATGCTGCTGCGCTGCCCATGTGATCGGGATCGGCGTGGGTGATCAAGATGTGGCGCAGGTCGGCGAGGCGCTCGCCCCGCTGGCGGAGCGCCCGCTCAAGCACCCACAGCCCGTTCGGCGTGTCGGCGTCCACCAGACTCAGCCCGGCGGGATCGCGGATCAGGTACATATTGACGAAGCGGTCGGTGACCTGCTGGATCTGTACGCCACGAGCGAGACCTCGCCCTGCGCGGCAGTGCAAAGGCCAGCGATTCCCTGGGAGTCCACCAGACCAGGACGCGGAATCTCATACGAGGTTCCGCGTTTTTTGTTGGCCATGTAACCAATGGTTGTGGGCCATTGCAGACTGCCGCACGAAGCAATGCGCTTCTTGAGCAGTCTGCATGCGGCATCGTCAAGGCGAATTGGCATTACAAGGGGTACAGGTGCTCGATCGTGACGTGATGCTGTTCGCTCAGGCGCTGGGCGATCAAAGAGCGGTGGCAGGCCTCGGGGTCGCGCTCGACACAGAGCAGCGCTGCGCACCCAGTGCTCGGCAGCGCCGCCACGATCGGCGTGAGGTCGGCGCGGGCGAGGATCTCGCTGGTGTAGCGGCGGGTGTACTCGGCAGAGAGTTCGCGGCGCGAGCGCTTGCCAACCCCCTGGCGGTCATCCTCGGCGTACTGCAGCTGGCGTAATGCAGTGGTTGGGGCAAGTTCGGGGTGGTGCGCGTAAGCGATCCCGACCTGAGCGAGCGCCGCCTGCAGCCGACGTGCGTTTGCCCAGGCGTAGTCTGAACCGCGGACACCGCGGCGCTGGCGGACATCGAGCAGCAGGCGCACGTCGGCGTGCCGCAGGCGGTGCAGGAAGGCCTCACCGTCGAAGCCGTAGACGCCGATAGTTATTATTTTGAGCATTCGCTATCACCTCCTTGTCTGCGCCGCATGCCAGGGTATCTGCTTACCCTGGCATGCGGTGCGGTCGCGTCACGCGACCGCAGTGCCCTCAAGCTCGATCATCAGGCCGGGGAGCGCCAGCCGTGTCACTTCAAGCAGCGTGGTGGTCGGGGCCACCCCGGCAGCACCTAATACTACAACGAGAGCTGCCAACAGCCTGTCCGTCATGCACGAATAGGTGGTGCAACGAGCGGGGTGTCTGGCCCGACAACGGTGTCCATATTGGCGATCCAGCGTTCGGTGCGGTGGTGGTGACTGCGTCGCGCGGACGCGTGCCGTCGGTGGTAGTAGCCGATCTGATCGAGCACGCGGTCAACCGTGCGCGGTGGCAGCGGTAGCAGCACGCTGAGCAGCAGCCCGACCTGCGACAGGCTCACCAACGGGACTTTTTTTGAGTCGCCGCTGCAGACGCACCAGGAAGAAGTGCGCCAGAATCACCAGGGTCATGTGATGATGCCAGCCCGGCCAACTCCGCACCTCATAGTCACCCATCCCAAGCTGCTGCTTGGCGACCTCAAAGCACTGCTCAATCGGCCAGCGCATGCCGGTCATCCGTACCAGCAGCGACACGGCAAGCGTCGCCGGCGCGTTGGACAGGAACGCCTTCTGCTCGCCGCTTTCGGGGTCGATGCGCAGAATCAACCAGACATCCGGCCCCGCCTGCCCCGCACGCTGCGCCTGCACGCGCTGCACCCAGGTCTCGGCAATACGGCGGCCTTTCGTCCCGTCCCCGACCAAGTGGCGGTGCCAGGCGGCGGCGGGGAGCGTGTCGAACAGCGTCTGTGGGGTCGTGGCCGCGTCCGGCCGGACGATGCGCGTATCGAGCGGTATTTCAACCATATACCAGAGAGCCAGCGCGGCAATGGCATCCAGCAAGGCGGTATCGCGGCCAAAGGCCTCGTCGGCCAGCAGCCAGCGGCAGGTCAGGGCCTGACTGGCCACCACATCCTGGATCATGGTCAACGCCAGGTCGTTCTTCGTCTGGAAGCGCACATCGGCTGGCACCTGGGTCTTGGCGCGCCGCTCGGCAAACGCCGGATCGGCAACCCATTCCTGGGGCAGGTAGAGCCGCCGATCCAGCAGCGTGGTGCCGTGGGCGCTAGCATACGCCAGAAACACGCCCGCCTGACAATTGGCGATCTTGCCGAGTTGCCCGCAGTATTGGCGCTTCACGCCGACCGAATGCTGCCCCTTTTTCGGAACATCGCTGCCATCGACGATCAGGATGCCGTCGGCATCGTCCAGATCACGGGCAACTTCCTGCCAATGGCGGTGCAGGATGGCCGCATCATCCCACGTACTATCGGTGAGGAACTGCTGCATCCCGCGCACCGCCCGCTCGCTCGCGCCAAGCTGGGCAATGACCATGGGTTCGACGGATTTCCGGTCGAGCGGACTGAGCAGCCCGTGCAGGTAGCGCTCCGCCCAGCCGCGCGACTCGCTGCGCGGGAACAAGTCGCCGTAGATCGCGTGATAGGGGCGCAGGGCGTCGGCCAGATCCGCCACATCCGTCGGCGTCAGCGTCAGGACGGGCACCGTCGCGTCAGTCATCACATCCTCCTGATTTGGGCGTCCTGACTAGGATTATACCATTTCTCGTTGTAGTAGTAGGAGATTATCGATTACGAATCTCCTGCTCTATTTTGGAATATTATATAGCGTCAGTGTAATTTTACTTTGGTGGCTTCAATTATAATACGCAAAAAGTCAGAGGGTTGCTTTCGTAGGAACACGCAAACTCTTAACACTGCGAGCAAGAAATACCTTACTCTAAAGGCGTATTTCGTGAAATACTGTCAACCCGCTGCCCAATACGGCTCGCACTTGACGCCGGATCTGGTTACATCAAGTAAGTGGAGAGCGGCCGGATGACTCATATCCTGAAACGCCCGTCGCTACGAATACATAATCGGCTGAAGATCGGTAATCAGCGCATCAGTACGCCGAAAAGCCGATTCTCAACCTGCAACCAGCCGCCCAACATTGCATGCACCTGACGCCGCTGGCGCGGCCTCGAACCTGGGCGCGACTTTTTCCGCTCGTCAGCGTCCCCAGGCGCGTCTCGCTCCCCATGCCACCAGCGGCGCAGGTGATGCTGGCGTTGGACGGCAGTTCAGTATCCCAACGGTAGAAGCCGCTCTGTTTCACTCGCCACTCCCTGTTCTGCTGTGGTATAGTTCTCGCATACTCGTATAAGGAGGAATAGATGACGACGACAACTGCATACCGAGAAAAACTGCTTCAAGAACTGAATACGCTGCCTGAGGAATATTTGCCCTATCTGCTGCAACTCGTTCAAACCTTTCGTAATAGTGTCACCTTGAAAGGCGCGGCAGCAAGTTTTGCTCAGGGCTGGCATGAAGCGCAAACTGGTGACGTTTCCCCGATTGAGGAATTATGGGAGGGAATAGATGCCGCGTGAAGACGACGGGGCATCGGTGCGCTCGCTGTTCTTCACGAGCGAGTTTAAGCGGAATATTCGACAATTAGCACGAAAATATCGTCGTATTAAAACAGATATTCAGCCAATACTAGATGAATTAGGCGCAAGCAAGGTGCCGGGCGACCGTATTCCGGGCATCAACGAAGAGGTGTATAAAGTTCGTGCAAGAAATAGTGACAGCCAACGCGGGAAAAGTGGAGGATACCGCATGATCTACGAAGTAACAGCGGAAGATAGCATCATTTTGCTGACTGTCTATTCAAAGACCGAACAAGATGATATATCACCCCAAGAAATAGCGGCGATTATTACTGCGTATTCCCAAGAACAGCAAGAAGAACATCAGCATACGGGCGACGAACAAGAAACGCAAGCACCAGAAACGAGTGAGGCAGAGGAATAACAATCGATGGGACAAGGCAAAGGGTAGAAGTAATGGCTGGAAACACGTTACAGCATGAAGCAGATATACGTTATTACAAGGGGAAATTGCTGCTATAATTGCACGTATTTTCCCGACATGCCGTCCAACAGCCGCGTGCAGCTGACGCCGCTGGCGCGGCCCCTAACCTGGGCGCGACGTTGGCACTTTTCTCTTGCCGTCGCTCGTCTCGCTCCACAATGCCGCCAGCGGCGCAGCTAACGCGGAGCGTTAGCCCGCAGGCAAGCAAACTTGTTGCCAGCCTCAATGCTGCAAGACTCTCAATCCGTAAAGCTGTCACCCGTTGTCACTCGATCGGCGAACCCAGATGTGACAAGTCGTGTTATGATCAAGCTGCACAGAGCAGAGCGGCAAGCGGCTACGCTGTACCACATACCCACGATCTATGAACCACCCTATGATTACCAACGCTGAAGAATTCGTCCGACTTCGCTCCAGCTCCAACCCGAACGAGTATCGCCGCGCCGCCCACGAGCCAGCTCCTGAGACCGTCTGGCATGACATCATCACGCAATATCCAGAGATGTGGTCGTGGGTTGCGCACAATAAGACCATGCCGATTGCCATTCTCGAACGCTTGAGCAGCGCTTCTGATCCGCATGTGCGGACGATGGTTGCTATGAAGCGCAAACTTCCCGAGCCACTCCAAATCCGTTTGGCGCATGATCCAGATAGTGGCGTCCGGAATCAGCTCGCCTGTAATGTCAAAGTCACGAGAATTGTTTTACAGATACTCGCCGCTGATAGTGAGCTATTTATCCGCGAGAAAGCCCAGCATCGTCTCGCCACAGAACCATATCCGTAAAGCCTGCGGGCTAACAAGCCCATGCAGCCGACGCCGCTGCGCGTCGAGCAACATCAGGGCGATTTTGGCATCCAGATGCGCTAAGAAAGCATTCCCGATCTATCAGTGCGGCGCGGCTGATGGGCAGGCCGTTGGGCTGCTTAAAAACGCCCTTCGCTTTACCAATGAAGTAGTGTAAAATAGAAGCAGGCAGCCTATCAGCTTACCAATACATCAACAGATATGACAGTGCCACAGAACATTGACAAGCAACTCGTAAAGGAAGAACTTGTTCTCGCTATTCAGAGATTTATCGAGCGACAATTTATCGTGGCGCAGGTCATTAAAGATTTAGGGCTTCATCTTGACGATATGGAGCAGTTTGGTGCAATCGCTTGGGGGTGGTCGCCTGAACGCAATTTGCATACATTTCAGCAATGGGCAATAGAAAGCAATGATGCAGATACACAAGTGTATTTTTATATTTCACGACGCTCATCGAAACGGACTATTCAACAACGAGGTACGTGGATAGATGTTTACAATCAAACATGGGAATACTTTCTTCATGGAAGAGGATGTGACATCACAAATACTGAAACAGGAGAGCCCATAGATTGGGATTGTGCGGATATAAACGCATTTGATGCCATGTTCTTTGTTGAACATTTACAGTGGCAATTACAACAAGTAGAATTAACAGAGCACCTGTCACGTACAAAAGGGTGGCTTTTTACCCGCAATGAATTTTCGATTTACAAGTTAATAGACGAACTAAAAGAAGATGGAGTGCTTATACAGCAAGGAGAAAAGTTAAAGGTAAACAAATAGAATGCCGGACTCAACATTATAGCATCACAAAGGGCACAATTAAAATAAAGCATTGACGGCTTTATTGTCAAATTGCCGTTATGATGGCCGAATAATCGTAATAAAGTAAAGTATTACATCTAGCCAGCAGCCCAACAACCGCATGCAGCACGACGCCGCTGGCGCGGCCGGGGAGCTGGGCGCGACTTTGGCACTTTTCCCGTGCCGTCACCTGCCTCGTTCAAGCGATGCCACCAGCGGCGCGGCTGATGCGGAGCGTTCGGCGGCCTCTCTCCTACGCTCGCAAAAATCCGTGATACAATTCTATCCACGAATCCAATCTATTAAATGGAGCAAGGAACATGCCAACAACATCAGAATTAGATCGTGTGTTAGAAGAGAACACATCCAAGGAAATACACGAACTACTTACTGTTATATCTGACACCATAATAGCATTCCTTGATGAAGAAATTAGCCCCGAAGCCACTTCCACCATTCTGTCTTCACGTCAAGAACTACAAATAGTATATGAGCAGTTACAGAACAAAAGTCTACAAACAGCAGATTCCTTGATAGACTTTGGAATTAATAATCAAGTAGGAGATATAACAATTAGAGATGTCGCAAAAGGGAGTATTGTCAAAATTAACATTAATGCACAATACCCAAATAGCAATCCCAGAGAACCAGAAACTGTTTTTGATCTTCTTATTGAACAAGCGCAAAGCAGCTATAAAACAGGAAAGAATAGATATTTATGGAATTTACTCAATCCAAGGAGAGAGTACGAGCGATTTCTTCAGGTAAAGGAAACAGAAGATGTAAATTCGCTTTACAGAAATGCACGTTTACTACAAAGCAATCGCGATTATTTTATGAGTGCACTATATTGGCGAGAACTAATTATAAAAGATACAACAAATAATGAGCATCGGGCTTATTTGGAATTGTGTTTATCTAAGTTAAATCGTGAAGAGAATATAGCATCGGCAATCATATCCCTCTGGGCCAAGTATGGATCATCAGTATCAGCAGGCAAAATAACAGCGGCCAGAACCATATTGAGGCAAATACTGGCTCTTCTACCTAAAAACGAGAGTTTCGCAGAGGAAGTACAGCGAGTACGAGCACTAATTAGCGAAAAGGCCGTATCTCAGAAGCAGAAAAAGACGCAGAAGTCCTGATCAGCCCCCGAACCAGGCTGTGCAGCTGACGCCGCTGGCGCGTCCCTGACCTGGGCGCGAGTCGACCTACCCGACAAACTGCTACGGCTTTGCGTCTCGCTCAACCATCCGCAACCTCCACGCACTCCAGGCAAGGCGACATTCTTCTCGCCCGGCAGGTCAGCCGCACGCAGTTTGCTGGCGTCCTGTTGTGCCCGCAGCCGGCTCGCTTCAGACGGGGGCCAGCGGCGCAGCTGACAGCCAGGCGTTGGGCGGGCATGTAAGTACGCCAGCCTGCCAGCATGATATACTTGTTCAAGTTACGATAATTGGACACTACAAGGCTAACCATATGCTTCTACGTATTGACCATCTTCACTGGCTCAGTCATATGCCAGAACAACAGGATTTATGTGCACACGGAAATGTAACGGTTGTTATTGCAGGACAAACATTAAGTGATGTAAATAGTGGCGATTGGTGCGTAAGCGCCGCAGCCATCTACTTACTACGAGCTTTAAGCTCAGACCATACGGACGAAGTATTTGTAGGCGAGCATCTCATACCACATTGCGGGCATGGTATGTATGGAAATAACGACTCTACTGATGTATTGATTGAGGGTTGTAATAGGGGTATTAATTGGGAAGTTTGGCATATAAGGTAATACTATTGTTTTACGGACTGAGTCCGGAGAAGAAGAGATAATTACGAAAGAGCTTTGGCAGCAGCAAGTCCTACAATTCGCAGATAAAGTTGAAGCATTTTACGCAAACAGCTTACCAAAAACCCCAAATGACAAATATGAGCAGGATGGTTTTACCGCTTTTCGAGCAGAATGGCTGCGTCGCCGTAACACTTATCGCTAAGGTTTTTTAATTTACACATTACACTGGTTTAAGCCTTAAATAAGCTTGTTTTGTTGTATCAGTGTCAAGTGCCCGCCCAACCAAGCCTTGCAACCGACGCCGCTGGCGCGTCCCTGACCTGGGCTCGATCTAGAAAGCCGCCTCGTGCTCCCGCTTGTGCCATTCTCGACGCCCGCCAGCGGCGCGGCTGAAGGCTAGGCGTTAGCCCGCAGGCAAGCAAACTTGTTGCCAGCCTCAATGCTGCAAGACTCTCAATCCGTAAAGCTGTCACCCGTTGTCACTCGATCAGCGAACCCACTTGTCCTGCCATTCAGGTTCGCGCAGATGTGACAAGTCGTGTTATGATCAAGCTGCACAGAGCAGAGCGGCAAGCGGCTACGCTGTACCACATACCCACGATCTATGAACCACCCTATGATTACCAACGCTGAAGAATTCGTCCGACTTC
>JAAUTF010000150.1 GCA_012031775.1 Candidatus Altimarinota bacterium
CCGCACGCGGCTGCTGGCACAGCCCAAGGCTGCCGCCGAACGCTGCCAGCCTTTGGCGCGGCGTTGGCCACAAGTAAAGGCGATGTCGTTACTGCGCTCTCTCGGTGGGAGCCCGCGCAGCTCGCCCTGGGGCGCAGTGTGTTGGCGCGCACGCGCGCAGCCGGTGAACAGCTGCAGATCAGCAGTAGCTGGCCGCTCGGCAGCCCGCTACCTTTTGGTCTGTATCGAGTGGGCGATAGTCAGATGACATAATGCGCGATGCCGCCGCTACACACCGGCGGCATCGCGCTGTGTAGCCTCTAGTTTCGAGCGATGCCCTCAGGCGGCGCGTTCCATGCCGTAGCTGGCCGCCCCGATGAGGGCGACCTGCGCGTTGGTAACGACCTGGATCGGCACCTGTGCGAGCAGGCCGGCGAAGCGGCCCTTTTCGGTGAAAGCATACATAAAACGCTCGCTGCGCAGCACCGGCAAGATGTTGCGCGGGATGCCGCCGGCCATGTAGACCCCGCCCGTCCCCAGGACACTCAGCGTCATATTCGCCGTTTGGCCGCCGAGGATAGCCGCAAAAAGATCAAGCGTGGCCGCGCAGAGGGGGCACGGCGCCTCATCGAGCGCCGCCCGCGTGATAATCTTGGCCCAGTCGTTATCGAGCGATTTATTTAGTTGCTCGGCGACCGCCGGTGACTCGGGGGCCTGACCGGCCATACGCAGGAAACGGTAGATGTTGGCGATGCCGAGGCCGGAGCAGACACGCTCGTAGCTGACGTGGCGATGGTGCCCCCACATATACCGCAAGAGATCGACCTGCAGCTGATCGGTCGGGCCGAAGTTGGTGTGACCGCCCTCGGAGGGATGAGCGTGGTACCGGCCGTGATCGAAGGTGAGATAGGCCTGGCCGAGACCAGTGCCGGGTGCCATCACCGCGATCGTGCCGCCGTGTACGGGCAAGCCGGGGCGCAGCGTCACCAGATCGCTCGCCTCCAGGTGCGGTACCGCATTAGCGATCGCCAGTAGGTCGTTGAGGAGCCAGACGCCTTTGACGCCGAGCGCGCGCGCAGCACATGTTCATCGAGCAGCCATGGCAGATTTGTAAGCCGGGCACGGCCTTCGATCACCGGACCGGCGACATCGAAGCATGCGTACTCCACGTGATAGCCGGTCTTCGTCAGAAACAGCCGGACAATCTCCTCGAGGCTGGCATACTGTGTGCTCGGGTAGCGCTCGCTCACCAGCGGCTCGTGCGGCCCGGTGGCAAACGCATAGATCGCAAGCTCGGTCTTTGTTCCGCCAATATCACCGGCGAGCAACAGTGGCCCGCCGGGCGTCGCTTCCTGGGTGCTCATGGCCTGAACCTCTCCCTACCCTGCCGGGGGCCGATCATCTGTCCACGCGAGCGGCCCGCAGTCCAATGCAGATTGTTGATGTCGCCTGTATATTATACAGGATGGGCTAGAGTAAACCTAAATGGTTTGCAAAGAGGCCTGTATCATCGGGTGCGCTGCCGTCGCGCACCACGATACAGCACCGAACCACAGCTGTTTACGGCCTCTCTCCTATAAAGTGTATGGCACTAAAATTGCTAGCTGTGCGGCAGATGGATACGCGGTTCACGACTGATACAACGCCAGCGCATGCCCGCTGGCGTTTGAGTGTAGGTGATTAAGTATGCACACTATTGATACCGTGGCGCAGGAGTTGATCGCACGACGACGCCTGCCCAGGGCTACATACCGGATCCAATTTCACCCTGGATTTACGCTGACGGACGCAACGGCGATTGTAGCGTACCTGCACGATCTCGGCGTTAGCGAGGCCTATGCCTCGCCGCTTTTCACCGCGCGTGCGGGCAGCACCCACGGCTACGATGTTTGTGATTATGGGCAGCTCAGCCCGGCCCTTGGCGGCGAAGAAGCGTTTGCCGACTTCAGCAAGGCGTTGCGGGCGCACGACATGGGGCTGATCCTCGATATGGTTCCCAACCATATGGGTATCGGCAATGGCAACCCCTGGTGGATGGATGTGCTGGAGCACGGCCCGTCTTCGTCCTATGCAACGTTCTTCGACATCGACTGGGAGCCTGTGAAGCAGCAGCTGGCCGGCAAGGTGCTGCTGCCCATCCTCGGCGATCAGTACGGCGTAGTACTTGAGAACGGCGAGCTGCAGCTAGACATCGATGAGGGCGCGTTTATTGTGCGCTATTATGAAACGTGGCTGCCGGTGGCACCACGTACCGCGCAGCAAGTACTGGATGGAATCCGCGAGCAAATCGTTGAGCTGCTGCCCGAAGACGACGCCGAGCGCCAGGAATTAGAGAGCATCAACACGGCGCTGAGCTATCTCCCCGCGCGTGACGAGACCGATCCCGAGCGCCTCGCCGAGCGACGGCGCGAGAGCGGGGTGATCAGGCGGCGTTTTGCCGCGCTGTATGAACGAAGTGCCGATGTGCGCGCTGCCACGGCGGCAACTTTGCTGCTCTTCAATGGCAGTGTGGGCGACCCGCGCTCTTTCGACCGCCTCGACAGCTTACTCCAGGCACAACCCTATCGCCTGGCCTTCTGGCGTGTTGCCGCCGAGGAGATCAACTATCGGCGCTTCTTCGATATCAACGACCTGGCGGCAGTACGTGTTGAGCTGCCTGAGGTCTTTGAGAAGACACACGAATTAGTGTTTCGCCTGGCGACGGAAGGCGTGGTCAGCGGGCTGCGCATCGATCACCCGGATGGGCTCTGGGATCCACCAGCGTATTTCCGCCAGCTGCAAGAGCGTTATCTGCTCGCTCAGCTCGCGCATCAGCCGAACAGCACGCTAGCGCACAACGGCGGTGCTGCGGGGAGTGCAGCTATGGCCGAGTTGGATGTTGAGGCGGCGGCGGTTCGCGCTTGGGCACTTCAGCATGCCGAGCATACCGCAGCCGGTGAGGGAAGCTGGCCGTTGTATGTTGTCGTCGAGAAGATCCTCTCGGAGAGCGAGCCGCTGCCGCCCGACTGGGCCGTCGACGGCACGACGGGCTACGATTTTCTCAACCTTGCCAACGGTGTGTTTATGACACGGAGCATCAGCAGGCTTTCGACACCCTCTATCGTCGCTTTGTGTACCCGGAGAATCCGGCGGCGCTGCCGACGTTCGAGATGTTTGTACATCAGGCGAAGCAGGAGATTATGAATGGGGCGCTGGCCAGCGAGATTACCTCCTTTTCGCACCAACTTGAGCGCATCAACGAGAAGAACCGTCGCTATCGCGATTTTACGCTGCGTGGCCTCACGGATGCGTTGACCGCAATTATTGTCGAGTTATCGATTTATCGCACTTATATCACCGATCCCGATACTGTTTCGGAGCGCGATGTGCGCTTTGTGCTCGATGCAGTGCGTGCTGCGCGCCGCCTGCACCCGCGCATCCCGCGCACGCTGATCTCGTTCTTGCGCGACACCATGCTGCTGCGCAACCTGCACGAATTCCGCGAAGAAGATCGCCAGGCCGTGATCGATGTGGTGATGCGGCTGCAACAGATCACCGGCCCGGTGATGGCCAAGAGCGTCGAGGACACGGCTTTCTACCGCTACCATCGCCTGGTGTCGATCAACGAGGTTGGCGGGCACCCCGAGCAATTTGGCCTGCCCTTAAACGCATTTCATCACCAAAATGCGGAGCGCCGCCGCATCTGGCCGCACGCCATGCTCTCTTCGTCGACCCACGATACCAAGCGCAGCGAGGATGTGCGCGCACGGCTGAATGTGCTCTCGGAGATCCCCGCAGTGTGGGAGGCCGCCGTGACACGCTGGGCCTATGCGCACGAGGCGCTGAAGGTTGAGGGCGATGGCGAGCGCTGGCCCGATCGGGCGACGGAGTATCTGCTGTATCAGACAATTGTTGGCGCCTGGCCGCTTGAGTTGGATCAGATGGCTCTCACCTCGCTGTTGACAGGGTTGCCTTCTCCCTTGCACGAAGAGGAGACAGGGGTAAAGGGAGATGCACTCACCAGCTTTCGTGAGCGGATTGTGGCGTATATGCAGAAGGCGACGCGCGAGGCCAAGCTTTATACCAGCTGGCTCAACCCCGACGAAGCGTACGATACGGCGCTGAGCGATTTTGTCGCAGCAGTGCTCGATGCACATGGGCCGTGTATTGCCGATATGGCCACTTTTGCGCGCCGCATCGGGTTTTTTGGCCAGCTCAACAGCCTCGCCCAAACAATGCTGAAGCTCACAGCGCCAGGTGTACCGGATGTGTATCAGGGGACGGAACTTTGGGATTTGAGCCTGGTCGATCCTGACAATCGCCGCCCAGTAGATTACGCGCTGCGCCAGCGCTATCTGGCCACGATCGATGGACGTGCTGCCGAAGACCGCAGCGCCTTATTGACGGAGCTGCTCGCCCAGCACCATGACGGGCGGATCAAGTTATACCTGATGAGCACAGTGTTGCGTTTTCGTCGCCAGCATCCCGCGCTTTTCGCTGAGGGCGATTATCGGGCGCTGGAGGCGACCGGGACACATCGCCAGCACGTTGTTGCTTTTGTACGTGGCCTCGGCGCGCAGCAGATCATCGTTGTCGTACCGCGCCTGATGGTCGGCTTGATGAGTGCAGCCAGGGGCCAGGAAACAGCCGATGAGCGTTTCGCGCAATGTGCTGATGCAGAGCACATGCCACTCGGCGTAGCTGTCTGGGGCGATACGCAGTTGCTCTTGCCGAACGAGTTGGCGGGAGCACGCTTCCGCAATCTGCTCACCGGCGAGCGGATCAGCGCCGACGGCGCTCAGATCGCGCTGGCTACCGTGTTCGCAGCGGTGCCGATGGCGTTGTTCGTGCAGGAGTCAGAGTTCAGAAAGTAGCATTGCAGAGACGGCGAAAGGAAATGGATTATGTCCTGGACTCTTCCCATCGGCGCACAGCCTCTGAGCAACGGCGTGTTCTTTCGCGTCTGGGCAGCGAACGCGCGCCGCGTTGAAGTCGTCCACTACGAGGGCGATCGTCCGAGCGCAGCCTACATACTTGCCGCCGAGGGTGATGGCTATTTTAGCGCCAACATAAACGCTTTAGCCGTCGGCGCGCGCTACATGTATCGGCTCGATGGCGGTACACCGCGCCCCGATCCGGCGGCACGCTTTCAGCCCGAGGGCGTACACAGCCCGTCACTGGTGGTTGATCCGCAGGCCTTTGCGTGGAGCGACAGCGACTGGTGTGGGGTAGCGCTCGATGAATTGGTCGTCTACGAGTTGCATGTTGGAACGGCAAGCGAAGCGGGTACCTTCGACGCGCTGATCCCGCAGCTCGATGCCATCCGCGATCTCGGCGCGACCGCGATCGAGCTTATGCCCCTGGCCGATTTCCCTGGCACGCGCAACTGGGGCTACGATGGGGTTGCGCTCTACGCGCCGGCACGGTGCTATGGCACGCCGGACGATCTGCGCCGCCTGGTGGACGCTGCGCATGCGCGCGGCCTGGCCGTTCTGCTCGACGTAGTCTACAACCATCTTGGCCCAGACGGCAACTATCTGCGCGAGTTCAGCCGTGACTATTTTACCGAGCGGCACCATACGCCCTGGGGTGCAGCCTTAAACATCGATGGCCCGAACAGCCGCCCGGTACGCGATTTCTTCATCAACAACGCGCTCTACTGGGCACATGAATTTCACATCGACGGCCTGCGCCTCGACGCAACGCACGCGATTATCGACGACAGCCCGCGTCATCTGCTGGCCGAGATGGCTGCCACCGTACGCGCGAGCCTGCCACCAGAGCGCAACTTTCTGTGTATCGCCGAAAACGAACATAACGATCCAGCGATCGTGCGCCCGCTTGCAACGGCAACGCAACCGGTAGACGACGACCCGGCAACGGCGCTCGCCTGGGGCCTGGATGGCGTATGGGCCGACGATTTCCACCACCAGGTGCGCGTGGCGCTCACCGGCGAGCGCGACGGTTACTACGCCGATTATACGGGAACGGCGGCGGATCTGGCGGCGACGATTCGCCAGGGCTGGTTCTATCAGGGCCAGGAGATGCCACACCAGCAGCGCGCGCGCGGTGCTGTGGCCGACGATGTGGAACCGCCGCATTTTGTGTATTGCATTCAGAACCACGATCAGGTGGGCAACCGCGCGCGTGGCGAGCGCCTGCATCACGACATCGATCTCGACGCCTATCGTGCGGCCTCGGCGCTACTGCTGCTGGTGCCGCATACCCCCTTGCTCTGGATGGGCCAGGAGTGGGCCGCTTCGACGCCGTTTCAATTCTTCACCGACCACAACCCCGAGCTAGGCCGCCTGGTGACGGAAGGCCGCCGCCGCGAGTTCGCCGCCTTCACGGCCTTTAGCGGCGAAACGGTACCCGATCCACAGCTCGAAGCGACGTTTCTGCGCGCGAAATTGCGCTGGCAGGAGCGCGACGCCGAGCCGCATCGCAGTGTGCTCACGCTCTACCGCGACCTGCTGAAGCTGCGCCGCACACATCCCGCCTTACGTGAACGCAGCCGCGACAGCTTTGTTGCCAGCGCGATCGGCGACAAGGTGCTACTGCTGCAGCGACATGCGCCCGCTAGCGAAGTGCTGCTGCTTGTGATTAACCTTGGCGGCGCGTGCAGCGTCGACCTTGCGCCACACACAACCGAGATAAAGCTCTTGCTCGACAGCGAAGACAAGCGCTACGGCGGGCATGGTGCGCTTAACGTATCAGGGAGCAACCTGGCGCTAGACGGGCCACGGGCGCTCGTCCTTGAGCACAGCTAAGGTCAGGAGTCAGGAGTCAGGAGTCAGGAGTCAGGAGTCAGGAGTGGCGCGCTGCGTAACGACGTAGACCGTGTAACTGGTGTAAACGAAGGCACAGACCGATTGACAAAGCCCATCGGTCTGTGCCTTAAATCACATAGTTTTGCAGCCAGGCGCGCTCTTCGTCGGAAAGGGCGGGCGGCGGCGGCGCTTCCTGGTAGTTGATAGAAAGATCGTAGGCCGCCTCATCGTAGACGGCATGAAAGACCGCGCTCATATTCAGCGTAACATCATCGTCGGGCTGGCGCAGTGGCACCGGCAGATTGGGCCAGTTATCTTGGAGACGCAACGGCCACAGGTCGGTCTTGCCGGTTTGGGCGCGAGTTAGCGCGATCAGATACGGTGCTTGCGGCAGGCTGGGGTGAACAATCGGCCGTGTGCCGCGCCGCAGCAGATCAAGCTCGAGCAAGTGGACACCGGCCTGATACAGGCGTTGACGCTTTAGGCGATAGCTGTGCAAACCCGGATCGCGTTTGTTCACTGGCGAAAGAATTTCAATTGACGTAATGAGTTGGTTCTGCGCCGTATCACGAATCTCCACAGTAACCAATTGCACCGGCTACGGGTAGCATCAGCGGGATGGTAACCGTAGCTGGTGTTGCCTGATCGGCGTTGCTCTGTTGGGGAAGGATCGCCATCTCACGGATTGGTGCTACTTGCTGGGAGCGCATAATCTCGACATCAGGATACAAAATACCGATATCACCTTCGGGAGCAGTGTCTTCCACAACATACAGATTTAGCCGCGCTGTATAACGTGGGCGTAGGGCTGGTGTCAGCACCTGACGAATCTTTGCCGCAAGCGCATTATGCACATCTGGCCAGAGATAGCCCTCAAGATAGGGATCCATACCGGGAAACGGCGAGGGCATAGCCGCGCTCCTTTCGATAGAATGCCGAACATGCTATCAAGCTCTCAGCCGCGCATAAAGGCCAGCGCTGGCCCGGCTTCCGCAGCGAGATCCTGCCACGAGCACTCGGCCGAGATACGTGTATTGTAGCCGACCGCGCGCAGTGTCGCCAGGATCCGACGTAGTCGTAGCCGGGGATTGTGCGGTGCTTGACGCCCGCCGCCTGCAACGTGGGCGTGGGCGAGCAGCGAGGCGGACGCTGCCACTTCGCCAAGCGGCTCGTGTTCTAACAAAAGGTGATGCAGGTCGGCCAACAGCTGTATACCATCAAGACCACGATCGGTAAGGAAGGCGCGGCATTCGGCGAGTGTGTTGAAGACATTGCACTCGCCATGATTGAGCGGCTCTAGCGCGAGCGTGATCCCGGCAGCGGCAGCCAGCTCACCGGCCTCGGCGATCGTGTCGGCGAGCACGTCGAGCGCTTCTGTACGCGCCATGCCCCTCGGGAATTCTTCGCGCTGCACCACTGCCGAGCACCGCTACCGAGCCACCAACTGCCGCCATGCGCGTGAAAACGCGGCGTAGATAGGCTGCCAGCAGCGCGCGATCGGCCTGCAAACCAAGCAGTGGCAGCTGGGCGGGGATCAGCACGTTGAAGACCTCGGCGCGCAACGGTGCCGCCGTGATCGCGTGCAGCAACGGGGCAGCGGTAGCATCGTCTGCGAAAGGGCGCAGCGCAGCCACGGGCAGCTCGTAGAAATCGTAACCCGCAGCGGCCAGCAGCGCCACCGACTCAGGGCCTGAGACACAAACACCAAAACGCATAGCCATCGCCCTTCTGACTATTTCATACCTGGATCTCGCCAGAGCCGCGGATAAGCAGCTGCGTAGGAAGAATAATCTGCTGCGGTGCCAGGGTAGTATCGTCGAGCCGGGCGAAAAGCCGTTCGGCGGCGGCCTTACCCATTGCTGTAGGGTTCTGCGCTATCACCGTGATCGGCGGCGACAACAGATCGGCGAGCAGGAAATCGTCGAAACCAACTAGCGCCACCTGTTGCTGCAGGCCGCGTCGTTGCAGTGCTCGCAAAGCACCAAGCGTGACCAGATTCTGTGCGGTAAACAGCGCTGAAGGTGGTACTTCAGCGTTGAGCAGTTCGAGCGTGGCCTGCTCGGCGGCAGCGATGCTCGGAAGATTGCGCCGCACCAGTTGAGGCTCGAGCGTCAACCCCTCTAATGCGAGCGCCTCGACATACCCCAAATAACGCTCGTCGGCCGTCCAGATCGTTGCGCGGTCGCCGAGAAAGGCGATACGGCGATGGCCATAATCGGCAAGGTGATGCACGGCGGTGCGCGCGCCGCTCCGGTTATCGGCCAGCACATTGTCGAGATTCGGGATAACCGCAGGTCGATCGACGCAGACGGCGGGCCGATGCAGGCGTTGGAACTGTTGCAGCCCGGCGGCACCGGCGCTGTTCGGCACTACGATCAGGCCATCAACACGGCGCGCCGCCATCGCGCGCACGAGTTCATCCTCGCGTGCTGCCTCTTGGTCGCTGCTGACAGCAAAAACCAATGTGTTGTGATGGTGCGCCACCTGCTCGATCGCGCGATGCAGCGCCGACATAAACGGATTTGCTACGTCGTCGAGCAGCAAGCCGATCGTGAGCGTACGCTGGCTGTTGCGCCGTAGATTGCTCGCAGTCGTATTGTGCTGATACCCCAACAGTGCGATCGCCTCTTTGACCGCGTGACTACCTCGGCAGAAACGCCGGCCTCGTGGTTCACAACCCGCGATACCGTCTTGATGCTGACATTCGCCACAGCCGCGACATCACGCATAGTCGAGGCTCGCTCGCTGCCATCTTTACTCTTCTCGATAAGCTGTGTCAACGTTGTCTGAACCTCGCTACACGCGCTCACAACCTTTGCCGAAGTATACACGACGATTTACATCTTGACTAGGTCGATTTTCTATGCTATTGTTCCTGACAACGTTGTCAGCCGGAACAAATACCGGCACAAAATGAAGATAGACCAAAGGAGGTACCGATGGGGCAGCGCAACAAGCTCGTTCGGCGGGTCGGATTCGTGTGGGTGATGGCACTTGTAGCAAGCTTGCTCGTGGCCTGTGGCAGCGCGCCAACCAGTGCTCCGCCCGCAGCCGAAGCCACGACGGCACCGGCGGCGACAAGCGATGAGATCATTATTGGCCTGATCACAAAGACAGACACCAACCCCTTTTTCGTCAAGATGCGCGAGGGCGCGCAGGCCAAAGCCGATGAGCTTGGCGTAACGTTGCTCACAGGTGCTGGTGCCCGTGACGGCGATAACGAAGGCCAGGTGACGGCGCTTGAGAATATGATCAACGCCGGGGCCAAGGGCATTTTGATCACGCCAAGCGACACCAAAGCGATCGTACCGAGCATCGAGAAGGCGCGCGCGCAAGGTGTGCTGGTGATCGCGCTTGATACCGCGACCGAACCGCAGGATGCCGTCGACGCGCTTTTCGCGACCGACAACTTCAACGCCGGCCTGCTGATCGGCCAGTGGGCGGTGAAAGCGATGGGTGGCAAAACGCCCGTCATCGCGACCCTCGACTTGGCACCGGGTATCACTGTTGGTGCCCAGCGCCACAATGGCTTCTTGCAGGGCTACGGCCTGATCTCGGGTGCGACCCGAATTCGTCGGAGTTGGTTACCGCGCCCGAAGTCGTCTGCTCGCAGGATACACGCGGCGACCAGACCGAGGGCCAGACGGCGATGGAGAACTGTCTGAGCGCCAACCCCCGCTATTAACCTGGTTTATACTATTAACGAACCAGCCGCCTTCGGCGCCTACCAGGCGATCAAAGCTGCCGGTAAAGAGAACGACATCATGATCGTTTCTGTCGACGGCGGCTGCCAGGGCGTGCAGGGCGTGGTCAACGGCGAAATCGATGCTACGTCGCAGCAGTATCCGCTCAAGATGGCAGCCTTAGGCGTTGAGGCGGTGGTTAACTACGCCAAGACGGGCGAGAAACCCTCGGGCTACACCGACACCGGGGTCACGCTGATTACCGATGCGCCACAGGAGGGTGTGACCAGCGAGAA
>JAAUTF010000151.1 GCA_012031775.1 Candidatus Altimarinota bacterium
GCTGGGGCGCGGGGGGAATAAGGTTTGTATTCAGCAAGACGGGCGAGCCGATCTATGACAATCCCGCCTATGGCTTCTCCCCCGGCACCGCGACGCTGACGATCGACGGCCAACGCTTCGAGCACCGCGTCGAGGAGACGCGCGGTCGCTGGCGGCTGCCGATCGAGAGCGGCCGGCGACGCGTGGAGTTTGCGTTCGACGCCGACCGCTCGCAGTACGAGATGTGGATCGATCGCCCGATCCTCGTGGCCAGCCCGCCGGTCTCGCGGCGGCGCGTCGTCCACGAGCTGACCAACGAGCTGGTGTTCCCGCTCGTCAAGCCCAGCAACGAAGCGCTGACCGTCAACGTCGTCGTCTACCTCGCGCGTCAACGCGACCGCGCCGAGCTGGCCCTGAGCGTCGACGGGGGCGAGCCCAAGCGCCGCACCGGCGTGCCGACCCACCGCCGCCAACTGCTGATTACGACCGGCGCGACCGGTGCGCTCGGGCGGCCGTCGGTGCCCTGGTCGGTCCGGGGGAGGAGGTCTTGCTCGTCGCGCCCTACTGGCCGCTGATCGACGGCATCGTCCGTTCGTTCCATGGCACGCCGGTCGACGTTCCGCTCCTGGGCACGGTCGGCTCGGCTGAAGACGCGGTGCGGGCGCTCGAAGCGGTCTCCACCCCACGCACGGTGGCGCTCTATCTCAACACTCCGAACAACCCGAGCGGCCGGGTGATCCCGCACCCCTGGCTCGAGGCGATCGTCGAGTGGGCCACCGAGCGCGGCTTGTGGATCTTCGCCGACGAGGTCTACGAGCGCTATCAGTACCAGGGCGAGCACTTCTCGTGCCGAGCGCTCGCACCCGAACAAACGTTCGCCGCCTATTCGTTCTCGAAAGCCTGGGGCATGGCGGGCAACCGCTGTGGATTCATGGTCGGCCCCGAGCCCGCGATGGCCGAGCTGCGCAAGATCGGCACCCACACGTTTTACAGCGCACCCACCGCGGCCCAGCTCGCGGGCGAGCTGGCGCTCGGTCCAACCGGCGACGCCTGGGTCGAAGCAGCGCGGCAGCAATACCAAAGCCTCGGCGCGCAGACCGCGGCTCGGCTCGGTCTCGAGCCGCCCGAAGGCGGCACCTTCCTGTTCTTCGACGTCGCCCACCGGCTCGACCAACGCGGGCTCCAGGGCTTTCTCGAGGACTGCGTCGACCACGGGCTCTTGCTCGCCCCGGGGTCCAGCTTTGGCCCCTACCCAACCCACGTCAGGCTGTGCTTTACCGCCGTCCCGCCCGAGCGGACCCTGCGCGGAGTCGAGATCCTCGCACGCCTGCTCGGGCGGTAAAACCGCGCTCGAGCGCCCCCCGATCCGCTAACCCTCGGCGCTTCAGGGCTTTGCCAAAGCCCTTCCCGAGTTTTCGACAGCTCTTGTGGAAAACTCTGTGGAGAAGGCGCCCCAAAAGAGCCGCAGAGCCCCGTCGCATCGGGCTTTCGAGCAGATTGCACAGAAATCTGTGCTAGATTCTCAAGTCATTGAATCTAAACAAGTTGCCAGTCACGATCGAGGCCAGGCGGAAGCCGGGCGCAAGCCGGGCGGGAAAATTTTCCACAGGCCGATAGCCGCGTTGCGATGTCTTTCCTAAACGCCTCGAAAACCGAGACTTAGAGCAGTGCCCCCAAGCTCCGCTTCAGCCCTCTAGCAGACCGAAGCCATAGGTCTCCAAGATCTTTTCGAGGAGCGGTTGATTCTGAGTATCGGCAAAGCTCCCGTGCGGGAAGACTCGAGAGCGGTCGAGGCGCGGTCGAAGATCGCGACGCACAACCGCTCGGGGTCGTGACGCGATCGATAACAGATACCGTCGGGTCGATCGGGATGCTGGGCCAGAGCGAGCGCCCAACGCTGTGCCACTCGCACCGAGCCGGTCGTCAACCTGGCATCCGCTCCCAGCCGGGCCAGACCCGGGCCCGAGAGATCCACGAGCCGAAGGTTGCGACGCGGCCGCAGCTCGGCGAGACCGCGCCGCTCCAGCGCCCGAACCGTGACGAAGTCTGCCCGACCCGTCTCGTGCCCGAAGGTCTCGATAAAAGCGCAGAAAGCGTCTTGCCCGGCGTAGAGAGTGCCGAGCTCACCCACCGGTGCATCGAAGCGATGGCAGGCACCACGACCGAAGAACAACGGATCTTTGTCGAGGGGGTGGCTGCGAAACCACACCTGCCGAGATCTTTGGAGGGGCAGCTGGAGGCGTTCTAGATAATGAGGGGGCTCGGGATGACGCCCTGGGGGATCGGGCTCAGGCTGCGCCATGCTCACCGTAAACCTCGGCGGCTGCCACCACCCTCTCGACGTTTCCCCGACGCAGCTCGTCGAGCGGCCGCGCCCCATCCAGACGAAGGTTGGAGCTCAGAAAGAAACGCGCCTGCATCCACGGGTCGTGCCCTTCGAGCGCTCCGAGAACCGGCTCGAGACCCGGTAAGACACCATGTTCGCTGAGCTGCCATGCGGGGAAAACAAAACCACGCCGACCCGAGGGCAGCGCCAGCAGGCGGCCAGCACGGCGGCGTTTGTGGATCGCCTGCCGGGAGATTCCGAGCAGCGTCGCCGTCTCGGTCGAGGTGAGAGCACCCCCCTCGGCCTCGAGCAATGCTGTTTGGGCACGAGCGCCACGCAACCGCGCGGCAATCAACGGGCGAGGTGCGCGCTGGCTCGCAAATCCAAGATCGGAAGCTCGGAGCAAACCTTCGAGAACTACGCCGACATCCGACTGGGCACTAGCGGCGGCGCGGAGGCTTTCCTGTGGCAACTCCCGAACCAAGTGGTCCAGAGCCCGAATAGCGCGAAACAGGAAAATCGAATCCGCGTTCTGCGGGCGGCAGCGTAACTGCTCCTCGAGAGCCTTCAACCAAACATCATCGTGACTTGTATAAGAGATGAACACGTTTGGAGGCATCGGCTTGTTTCCCTCGATAGACGAGTTGAGCACAGACGTCAACTTCCGTCAACCGAAAACCCAGCCGCTACCGCCCCGTCACAGTCACCTCGAGGCTCAGCTCGCGCCCCTCGCGTTGCACCGTCACCCGCACCGCATCACCCGGGCTCAAGGTCTTGAGCCGCTCCGAAAACGCACGCAGATCGGCGATCTCCTCTCCGCCCAACCGCACCAGCACGTCACCCTCGGCGAGCCCCGCACGCTCGGCCGGAGAACCGGGAACGACCCCCGCCAGCCGCACGCCCGGGCCGGCGAAAGCAAAGTCGGGGATGGTGCCAAAGCTCACCTTTCGCCCTTGTGCAGGTGCGGCCGCGGTCGCACCGCTTTCGCGACCGGCGATCGTCACCTTCAATGGCTCGGGGCGCTCGGCGAGATAGGCGACGGCCTCTTTGACCAAGGTCGCGACCTTGACCAACCCCGCCACGTCGACCTTCTCGATCGTGTCGCCCGGCCGGTGGTAGTCGGCGTGCGGACCGGTGGTGATCTGCACCGCCGGGATACCCCTTTCGATCAAGCTCCACTGGTCGGAGCCCTCGGCCGAACCGGCGAGCATCCGGCTCTCGACCCCGGTGACAAAGCTGCACCCGCGAAAGACGTGTGGCCATTCCTCGGCCGTCGAGCCGCCCAGAATGCCCAGCTTCTCGGAACCGAGACGCCCCACCGTGTCGAGGTTGATCGCGGCGCGCACCCCGGCGAGCGGCAGAGCGATCGCTGGCCGCCGATAGACAACGGCGTGCTCGCCGCAGAGAATCAGTTTCGCTGGCGCGGATTGCATGATGGAAGCATTCAGGACTCAACACTTAGAATTCAGCATTCCCTCGGCTATCGATGGCTTACTCCCACTCGATGGTTGCTGGAGGCTTAGAGGAAATGTCGTAGACGACACGGTTGACGCCGGGCACCTCATTAACGATGCGGTTGCTGATGCGTCCGAGCAACTCATAAGGCAGCTGCGCCCAATCGGCGGTCATATAATCTTCGGTGGTGATAGCGCGCAGCGCGATCGTATCGGCATAAGTACGACCATCGCCCATCACACCCACGCTCTGCACCGGTAGCAATACGGCGAAGGCCTGCTGAGTGGCGCGGTAGAGCCCGGCATTGCGCAGTTCGCCAAGAAAGATCGCATCCGCTTTGCGCAGTGTCTCCAGACGCTCCCAGCTGATCGGCCCGAGCAGCCGCACCGCGAGGCCGGGGCCGGGAAAGGGATGCCGCCAGACCCATTCCTCGGGCAGGCCCAGTTCAAGACCAGCGGCGCGCACCTCGTCTTTGAACATATAACGTAGTGGTTCGACGAGCTGCATCTGCATGTCGGCGGGCAGACCGCCAACATTATGGTGCGTCTTGATCGTCACCCCCTTCTTGCGGTCGGGCGCGCTGCTCTCGATCACATCGGGGTAGAGCGTACCCTGCGCTAGAAAGTGCGCGCCGTCGAGGTTGCGCGCCTCGTGTTCGAAGATGCGAATGAACTTCTCGCCGATAATCTTGCGCTTGCGCTCGGGATCGCTCACGCCGTCGAGCGCACTCAGAAATTCCTCGGCGGCATTGACCGCGATCAGCGGGATATGCAAGTGCTCGCGGAAGGTCGCGAGCACCTGCTCGGCCTCACCGAGGCGCAGCAGGCCGTTATCGACGAAGACACAAGTCAGGCGCTCGCCGATCGCCTGGTGGATAATCAGCGCGGCGACGGCCGAATCCACGCCGCCGGAGAGCGCGCAGATCACACGTCCATCACCAACCTGATCGCGCACGCGTTCGACGGCCTGAGCCACGAAGTTGGCTGGCTGCCAGTCGCGCGCGATGCCGCTGATGGTGACGAAATTACTCAACAGGTTTTTGCCATAATTCGTATGCACAACCTCGGGGTGGAACTGCACACCGTACCAGCGGCGCTCGTCGTTGGCCATTGCCACAAAGGGCGTATCGCTGCTCTGGGCGGTAGCGTGAAAGCCGGGCGGTAGCTCTATGAGGCTATCACCGTGGCTCATCCACACGCGCTGCGCTGCAGGCGTATCGGCGAAGAGCGCGCCGCCGTTCGTCAACTCAATTGTGGCCGCGCCAAACTCGCGCACTGTGGCCTGCTCGACTTTGCCACCCAGGGTGTGGCTGATCAGATGCATTCCATAGCAGATGCCGAGCGTCGGCAGCGTGCTCGTCTCGATCCACTTTGGCAAAGTAGGCGCGCCAGGGTCGTACACGCTGGCTGCGCCACCGGAAAGAATGAGGCCGCGCGGATTAAGCGCGCGCACAGTCGCTTCGTCAACATCGTGCGGCAATAGTTCGCTGTAGATCCCCAACTCACGCAGACGACGAACGATCAGCTGGGCCGTCTGCGAGCCAAAGTCGAGCACCGGAATACTCTCTGTCATTGACTTCCTCAGGTGAGTAGGTACTCAGCAAAAATGCCAGCACAGCTGGCATTTTTGTTGAGTACCTATTTTAAATAACAGCAGACCAGGGTTAGCGGGCTGCGGTGTGAAGCACGCGGGCGCGCGGCAGTATAGTTAGTTCAAGCTCTTCAAAATGGGGGGTAACAACAGCCGAGTTATGGCCGCCGAAATCGTTCGGCTCATAACGATCGGCGTTCCAATCATTGTGCCATTCGGCACCATCAATAAGATAACGATATTGATACGTCTGGCCAGCCTGCAATTCCAGGCTTACAGTCCAGCCCGCGTCGCTCAGGCGCATCGGCGTTGCCTGCTCGCTCCAAGCGTTAAAGTCGCCAACCAGGTGGATGGTATCGGCCCAGATTGCGGCAGGCAGTGAGAAGACCACGCGCACCCGCCCGACGGTGGTAGGCTGCTTTGTAACCATCTTCAACTCCTTTGTGTAAGAAGCGACGACCCCTTTGTCGGCGCTACGAGTGGATTATAGCACAGCGTGTGCCGATTTTAAATGTGAGGATTCTCATCCTATTTGTGGGAGGGATAGCTAACAAAGCAATCCTTCCCACAAAACTTAGGGCGACACTTTATAAATCACGATTTCGTCGCGCGCGAAGACAGCTTCGCCCAGTGCGCTGAATTTGGCCAGACTCTCGGCGCTATAGTTCTGGCGCTCCAGCCCGCCGATATAGACGTAATCAACGCCGTATTTTGCTAACAGTTCACGCGCCTCGTTCACATCGAGCGTGTTATAGATGCGCTCGACATCGTCGCGCCGTTCGCCAAGCTGTTCACTCAGCACCTTATCGCCGATACGCCACTGAGTCTGGTGCCAAACCCAACCGATTACAGTCGGCAGGCCGGTGGATGCTGAGACGCCGGAGTAGCCCTCGCCGTTATAGGAGCCGCCAACATTACGATCATCGGCGGCGGTGCGCTCGGCCATCTCAAGGACTACGCTACCGGCGGGCGCGTTGCGGCGCAGCCATTCGATCGAGGCGCGCCCGGCATCACTCTGCTCGCGCGGCGTGCGGGCATCAAGGGTGCCCGCCGTACCTGCGCGCAGCTGGCCGAGCACGAGCCAGGGGTAGACAAGTGCTCCTAGCAGCAAGATCGTCACGATGGCGCTGATAACAAGACCACCAAGCCACGCCACACCGCGCGTCTGGGTCAGCAGCCACCAGAGGGCATAGGCGCTCAAAGCCCCCCAGATCAACCAGAGCTGGTAGTAGAACTTAAACACCGTGTTCATGCGGTTGCCGAAGAGATCGCGGATATAGATCAGATCGACGCCGAAGGCTACAGCGCAACCAAGTGCAAGTGCAAGCAAGGTGAATGCGATCGCTGGACGATGCGCATTTCCCAACGCGCTTGCAAAGGTGAAAATACCGAGCCCGAGCAAGCCCAGCAGCGGAAACCCGATCAGCAGGCCGAGGACAAGCATGATCGGCGGCAACCAGGGCAGCAGCGATACGCTATCTTGTAGTGTAGCGAAGTACCCACGCGCAACGATGCCAAGCGCTTCGACAGACGGGGATTGTTTCGGCGCTTCCGCCATGCTGAATGCTGAATGCTGGCTTCTAACCCCTGATGCGCTATAGGCAAACGCGATCAGCGGCAGCACAAAGAGGCCAAAAATCAGCAAAAAAGCGTGCAGATTGCTGCGCCCGCCGGTATATGGCGCGATGATTTCGGTAAGCCGCCCGATGATCGGTAGGTCGATAAGCGGCGCGGCGGCACCCGCTGGCGAGGTAAAGGTGAGCTGGAAGGGTGCAAAAAGCACAAAGGCGAGCACCGCCACCGCGGTGATCTGCTGGCCGAGCTGCATCCAAAATATACTGCCGCCAGCGGCGAGGCGCAGATAGAGCAACAGCATCGCGCCAGCATAGAGCAGAAAGTAGGTCGGTAGATCCCAGCTGTTGATCGCATAGAGGCTGCCGAGCACAATGCTGACCATAATTAGCTCGGCCCAGCCGCGCGCGTTCATAGCGAAGGCTGGCGCGGCGCGACGGGCGACGGTATGCAAGCACAGTGCGAGCGCCAGCAGGCCGAAGGGTAGCGCCATCACGTGCGGGTGCATGTCGCCGAGACGAAAGCTGAAGAAGGGGAACTCGGTGATATTATAGCGCCGGGTTTGCGGCGGCAACGCGGGGTAATCGTCCCAGAGCGCGCGCGATGGCCACCACCAGTTGAACTGCTCGGCCATATCGCGGCGCTCCCAGTAAGCTACCTCATCGAAGTCTTGAGCATTAACAACGTGCGGCAGTACAATCGTGTTTGCGCCGCCGAGGCGCTGGCTAAGCGCTGAGGCGAGCTGGCGACCGTCGAGCATGACCACACGCTCATCGCCGAGGATGAGCTGCAAAGCGCCCATCTGGTTGGCGCTGAGCAAGACGAAGACGACACCAAGCACGGCGAAAAGCGGGGCGCTGCGTCGGCCACGGCGCGGCGTTTCAGCAGCGCCCGCCGTCTCGCGATCGAGAGTCAGGTGACAGAGGTTTACAATGATGCCGACGATGCCGAGTGCGGTTAAGGCGAAGATCAGCGCCAGCGAGAGATTGTAGCCTGCGGCCGGTGCGGCACCGCTGAGCATGGTTACTGCGGCCATCATCAGGTAGCCGAAGTAATAGTAGTTGATGCTATAGCCAGCCAGCCAGGGGTCGTTGGGTGGGAAACTCGGGCTGCGCTGGATGGCGTTAAAAAGGCGAAATCCATCGGGCGCTCGGTGCCCCAGGGAACGGCATCGTAGGAACGCATCCAGGCTACGAAGAGCAGCGCGGCCAGAAAGATCGCTTCGTACGCAATGATCGTGCGCCAACCTGGCAGGGTGACAACGCCGATTCGCTGGAGGTTCGTGCCGCTATCTGGGGTGCGCTTGCGCGCCAGCCACCAGCTGATCAGGCCGACGACGCCAATGCTGGCGACGAGCAGCGGCCCGTTAAAAGGGCTGATGCCGAGCATAGCGATCAGCCAGGCAACAAAGCTGACGACGAGCAGGCCGAGGGTTTTGCTGAAGGCGTAGCCGCGATCAGGCAGTGCGCGCAGCAGTAGGTTGCTCAGCGGCAGCGCGATAATGCCGAGCAACTGGATGATAAGCCATGTGCGGAAGACATCTAATGCCATATATGTATGTTGGCGTTGGATGTGCTTCGCACATCCAACGCCAAACTTATTCTAGGGCAAATCAGCGAGGAGCACACGAGCGTCCTCGGCAAATTGCCCAGACGGTTCGAGTTCTAAATAGCGCTGGATTTCGGCACGAGCCTGCGCACTATTGCCGAGTTGGCTGTAAAGTTGGCCGAGCCGGAAGCGTGGTTCCGGCAGGTTCGGGTCGAGCGCAACCGCCTGGAGCAGGGCGACTTCGGCTTTCTCAAAGGTGGCACCTGCCAGCAGGCCGGTGCCGAGCTTCGTCCAGTTGCCAGCGGTGGGTTGGGCCTGGGCTGCACGCATGTAGGCGGTCTCGGCCTCTTCGTAGCGCCCCGCTTCGATCAAAATATCGCCCCACAGGTGATGCAGGCCAATGTCGTTCGGATGAGCCTGCGCTGCCGGTTCGAGCACTGCGGCGGCGGCGGCGAGTTGGCCCCTGTCGCGATAGCGCTCGGCCAAGCCGAAGGCCAACGGCGCATTCGTCGGGTCAGCCGCAACTTGCGCTTCTAACGATGCGATATCGGGGTCTGTCGCGACCGGCTCATTCTGCGCTGGCTGCTGTACACCGGGCGCGGTCACGGGGTCGAAGCTCACCGGCAGCGGCTGGCGATAGCTGTCGGGCAGGTCGCGCACGGCGTAGATCTGCGTTTCCGGCGTCTCATAGACCGGGTCGAGATAGGTGCCGACCATCCGCGCGAATTTGCCGATGCCAGCGGCGTTGTAGAAGGCGCGCTCCACACCACCAACATACACATAATCGACATTGTATTTTGCTAGAAAACGCAACGCCATTTCGGTATCCGCCGTGCGGTAGAAGGCATCGAGTTCGTTGTCACGAATAGCCGTCGTAGCCGGATCGCGCTGCTCGTTGGCGTGCAATGCGCTGATCACCGTCGGCAGGCCGGTATTGGCAGCGATGCGGATGCCGTAGGCGCGGTAGAACCACTGGTTCGACTGCACAATGATCGGTGTGCCTTCAACGCGCCGGTTCAGCCAGTCGATCGCCGGCCCGTCGCCGCGCAAATCGATCGTCACTGTACCACTATCCGGCTCACAGCCGCCAAAGGCTACACAATCGTATGCAAAGGTTGTCTGATCGAGAAAGGCCAGGCCGTTGAGCGTCGGCCCCATCTCGACCGGCACGCGGTTGGCGATGCGGCTAGGTGTGCCGAAGACCGGGAAGAAGGCAGCGAGCAACGTTGCCGTCGCCAGACCAATCAGACCGACTGTTTGTGCTGGAATGCCGCCAATACAGCGCAGACCACGCAGCATCTGCGGCAAGAGCGCGGCGGCAGCGATGGCAAAAAGCATCCAGATCTGCATGCCGAACTTAAAAACGGTATTCATGCGATACCAGTCGCCGCCGTCGAGATGATCTTTGATATAAATTGTCTCGATGCCCAGCGAGACCGCCCAGCCCAGGCTGGCGAGCAGAATGGCGAACCAGGTCGGGCTGCCAATACGCCGCTCTAGCAGGCAGAAGGCCCCAAACAGAAAGAGCGCCAGCAGCCAGATACGTAGGCCAAGCTCGGGCAGCATAATGCTCACGACCGCCAGCCCTAGCAGCAGCCCACCGACCAGGTAGAACGGGAGCACGGATGCAGCTGTTCTGGCCATCGCGGGCACAGTGTTTTCTGAAGGTACGGCCGGTTGAATAGATCGACGCTCTCTGCGCTTTATGTACAACAGGCGGGCCACAGCCGCAACAAAGACCGGCAGCAGGATGAGCAGGAAGAGCCCGTAGACAACAAGATACTCGAGCACACCGGTGGCATCACGCGCGACAAAGCCAATACCGCGCACAAAGGCGTAAAACTTGTCGAAGAAGGGCGCAAACAGCGCTAAGCCAACAATGCCTACTGCCATCGCCAGCAACCCGGAGCGCAGCAGTGCAGCCCAGGCCAGGCCAGATCTGCGAGTGCGCCAGGCGCTGCCAAGAAAAGCGAGGCCAGCCAGCAAGCCAAAAGTCGGAAAATCCCACGAGTTCGTCACCGCCAGCGTCCCGAGGGTGAGCGCCAGCAGGCCCATGAGCATCAGGCCAGGCTGCCGCCAGTTGCCCGTACCTCGTTGCTCGCGTTGCGCCAGCAGCACACTGTAGGCCAGGGCGATCGCGAGCAGACCGATTGGCAACGCGATCATATGCGGGTGCAAGTCGGCGAAGAGAAAAGTGAAAGCCGGGAACTCGTTGATAGTGTTGGGATCACGCGG
>JAAUTF010000152.1 GCA_012031775.1 Candidatus Altimarinota bacterium
CCAGCTTTGCTGGCAGCACGCCAACAACTCCTTATTTAACTGTAGGTAATACGCGGGTCAACAGCACCATAGGCGATGTCAACAATCAGATTGGCGATGCCCAGAAAAAAAACAAAGATCAGCGCCGAGGCCATAATCACTGAGTAGTCGCGCTTAAATATCGATGCCACGAAAAACTCGCCCATGCCCGGCACCTGAAAAACCTGCTCGGTAAACAGCGTTCCTGTCAGCAGCGCTGCCGTCAGCGGCCCCAGCACTGTTACCACGGGCAACACCGCATTGCGTAACATATGGCGCCAGATCACCGCCTGATCGCCCAGGCCCTTCGCACGCGCCGTGCGTACATAATCCTGGCGCATCACTTCGAGAATACTCGACCGCGTCAGCCGCGCAATAAAGCCCAGCGATGCAGTCCCGAGTGTCACCGTCGGCAATATCCAGGGCTTAATCGGATCGTCCCAGTCAGAAATTACCGAGAACCAGCCCAGGCCCACCGCGAAGATAATAATCAGCACATAGCCCGTTACCAACGTACCCAACGCCACAAAGGTCGTCGAGAAAAGCAGCACTAGGTAGTCGATCCAGCTATTCTGCTTCAACGCCGCCAGCACCCCCAGCGGCACGCCGAGAAATACCGCGAACAGCAGTGCCTGTATGCCCAATCGCGCCGAGTAGTAGAAGCGGCTCGGCTTGTCTTTGCCTCGTGGCTCGAACAGCTCTTCTTGCACCGTGCGTGCCCCGCGCGAGGCATAGGTCGGCCCGAAGTTTCCGGTCACTGCACCCCACTGGAAGACCTGCGCGCCATCCTCGTTCGTTGTTACATCGCCAAACATGTAGCGCGTGAACTGCCGCCAGAACGGCAGATCCATGCCGAACTCGCGCTTGAGCACCGCCTCTACCTGCGGCGACATCTGTCGTCGCTCGGGGTCGCCATCGAACGGCCCACCCGGCGTGATCTTCGCTATGCCGAAAGTCACAAAGCCGACGATCAACAATACAGGGATGTTCCAAAGCAGGCGTCTAATAATATATGCTGTCATCTGTCATCTTTTCTATTTTCTATGGCCTAAGCCAGGTTTACCGAGAATATCGCTTGTGCGTGTTGGCGGTTTTACCGCCAACACGCACAGGCACGGTCTTTCATAAACCTGTTTTAGGGCTGCACATCTACATTGGGCAGGTTGAAGAAGCCGAGCCAGTAATCGATCGGTGTGATCGTATCCTCGCTCACGCCCTGCACCCAGGGCTTCACCAGCACCGGGCCACCGTCGTTACGGGTGAAGATCACCGGCGCATCGTTCACCAGAATCTCTTGCGCCTGCGCATACAGTTCGGCGCGCAGCGTCTCATCTTGCTCCACGTCGGCCTGCCGGATCAGTTCGTCGAACTCGGCGTTCGAGTAACCAACACGCGTACTCAACAGGCCATCGGTCTGAAACAGCGAAACCCAGTTCTGTGGGTCGGGGTAGTCGGCACACCAGCCGAGCGAGAAGAACTGCGGCGGGTCGTCTTTTGTCAGCGCGCTGAACGCTGTCGGGTCGATCGGGTCGAGCACTGCGTCGATGCCCAGGTTCGTCTTCAACTGGCCCGCCACCCACTCGAAGCGCGCGTTGTTGCGGGCGCTAGCCGAATAGGTCAACTTGATCTCAGGCAGGTTCTCCACACCGCCATAGGTCGATTCGGCGATGGCTGCCTTGGCTGCCTCAGCGTCGAAAGGCCATGGCTGCAGATCCTCCTGGTAACCAGGGAAACCGGGCGGGATGAAGCTTTGGGTTGGGCTACCCAGGCCAGCGAAGATATCGCGGTTCCAGGCCTCGCGGTCGAAGGCCTGCGCAAAGCCCTGGCGCACCATCGGATCCTCGAACGGTGCCTTCTGCAAATTCATGCCGAAGTAGAAGGTACACGAGCCGACAGTGTTGACGATCTCGCCGCTCAACGTCGGGTCTGACTCAACCGTCGCCAGATCTTCCGGCGCGACGCCCAAAATGTCGAGTTCGCCGTTCTGGTAGGCCTGGAAAGCCACCTGGCTCTCATTGATCATGTAGTACTCGACGCGCTGCAACTTCACCGGTGCGAGCGGGCCGTTGTAGTTCGGGTTCGGCTCCCAGGTGGCCTGGTTGCCGTGATCCCATTCCGTCAAGATAAAGGGCCGTTGCCGATGTAGTTCTCGGCATCGTACCACCAGTCGTCGCCGAGTTCGGCGTCCTGCTGGCGCACCGGCGCACCGATCCACAGCGCGGCCATGCTCGGGAAGTACGGGGCCGGCGCCGTCAACTCGATCTCCAGCGTGCTGTCGTCAATTGCCCGCACGCCGTAGTCCGCCTCGAGCTGCGCCAAGTCGAGCGCCATCGTGTCCGTCATCGTTAGGCCCTGGCAGGCCGCTGCCGACCATTCGCTGTAGCCCTTGATGATACCGCAGGGCAGCGATTGATACTGGCCAGCAGTCTCCGGATTCGCCAGGCGCTTCCAGGCATACTCGAAGTTCTGCGCCGTCAGCGGTGTGCCATCCGAGTACTGGCTGCCTTCGCGGAGCTTGAAGGTGTAAATCAGGCCGTCCTCGCTCACTTCAACGCTCTCGGCGGCACCGGGAATCGGCTTCATCTCAAGGTCGAAGCTCATCAGTGGCTGATACGCCATCATGATGAACTGGATCTCGGCAACAAAAGAAGCCTTCTGTGGGTCGACATTGTCGGGCTCCGCACCGGTGTTGATCCGCAACACACCCGGTTCTCCGCCAGCCGCCGGCTCTTCGGCCGTGGCTTCCGTTGGCGCAGCTGTCGCCTCGGCGGCGGCGGTCGCTTCGGGGGCGGCGGTTGCCTCGGCAGCAGGGGCTTCTGTCGCAGCAGCAGGGGCTTCTGTAGGCTGAGCTGTTGGGGCACCGCCACAGGCGGCGAGGGCTGGAATCAACAAAACGAACATCAGCACGGACGCAGCAATCTTACGCCAGTCTTGCTTCTTCATTAAACACTCCTCGGGAAACTATCGACAACGAGAGCCGGACTTAGGGAGGAACTCCCTTCTACGTGCGGGTAACGATCGACGCCGAAGCACCTCCTGTCTCTTCGATGGCAGAAGGCGGAAGCAGCGCGCCAGCACGCTAACGCGCCATATTGTACGACGCGCTTGCTGACTTCTGACTCCTGACTCCTGACCTCTACTCCCTGATCTAGGTATAATTTCCTGCCCAAGCGGTGAAAAAATACTACCACGCAGGCCTGTTACTGTCAAGAATATGGCTTTCTTAGCATATTTTACATATATATAGCAATTCTACATGAGTTGTACATTGCTTGTGTGCAACCTGGCGGCTACGCCGCCAGATTGCACACAAGCTTGTTCACAAACCGTTATCGATGTCAATGATTTAGACGCTTTGTACGAAGATGAACATCATTTTTTAGATACGCCTCATTAGCTTCACAAATAAAAGGCGTTTGCTTGCGATACAAGCAAACGCCCCGCCTTTTTTCTGTATTTCATTCAAGTGATAATCGACAGCGCTGCGATACTGAATAACACCTGTACCAGCAATGAACCGAACTGCAACATCCGCGCACCAACTTGCTCGCGTTTGTATAACATCAGCCCAAGCCCAGCGTTCAGTAACAGAATCACCGAGGCGGCCATCGGTGTAAACAGCACTTGATGGCGTGGACGTAGCTCCGCCACGTCGCCGGCTGCGGTGAAACGCATCTCAACCAGGGGTTCTAAGCCGGGGTAGCGCACCATCAAGAAGCCGAGCAGCAAGAGGTTCAGCCCGATAGCGGCGATCAGCGTCGCTTTCACAACCGGATCGCCCCAGAAGGCGTACAAGAAGAGCCGCCCCGAGTCAAAGGCTGGTGTAAGTTGTTGGATGGCACCTAAACGCCGCCGCTGCTCAAGATCGGCCATAAAGGCGTCGGCATCGTCTGGGGCAATCGCGTAGGCATCGCTTGCAGTATAGATCACCAGGCTGCGCGCAGGCGAGATCGGCGTCAGCAAATGTAGCGTGCGTCCGTCATCTAGTCGCATCTGGCCGTGGTAGTAGCCAAAGCTGCGCATCACGAACTGCAGCGCATTCTTCCCCGTTACGCCGCGCTCGATCAGCTCGATCTGCGCCAATGGAATGACAACACGGTTGCCCAGCCAGGTTACGTACACAGCATTGCGATCGACTGCATAACGCATCGACAAGGCCCCCGCGAACCGATACGTCGCCATCCCAGACAGCACCAACAGGCCCAATAAGCCGAGAATGCGTAGATAGAGGTCGGCATCGATCGGCCACTGCTCCGGCGGCTGAAGCACCGCGCGCAGCAATTCGTTTGCCAGCACGATAACTCCACCAAGCGCCACGATAAGTACCAGCAGTGCGATCCAACGCCCAAATGCTGCGTGAGGTTTCCAGGTTCGCATAAAAAGTATGCCAGCAGTTCAACGCAAGCTGCACTCACGTTGAACTGCCGACGATGTTACGGGGTCGTCGTTGGTGTCGGCTCCGGTGGCAGCGTCGGCTCCGGGGTCGGCGGGCCGGGCACAAAGGTCGGCACCAGCGTCGCCGAGGCTCAGGCGTCGCCTCCAGCGTCGCGGTCGCTGTCGGGGCTGGTATCCGCCCGTTGGCGATCGCTGTGCGCTGTGCTGTCACCCATTCGTCGAAGGCCTCTGTTCGCGCCTCGCGCAGCTGGTCTTCGCGCTCAGGGACGGTGCGCTCTGTCACTTCGATCACATGCCAGCCGAATTGGGTACGGATCGGCTCACTGATTGCGCCCGCTTCGAGCGCGAAAGCCGCCGCCACTAGCTCCGGCGCATACGTTACACCATTGTCTGCTACACCCTGCGCGTCAAAAGTACCTAACTCACCACCATTGTCCTTCGAGCCGCATCGTCTGACTCTGCCGCCGCTACAGCTGCGAAATCGGCACCACCACGTAGCTCTTCGGCCACCGCTTGCGCTTGCAGTAGCGCCTCGTTAAAACTGGCGTCGCTTTCTTCCTGGCTAGCGCCCTCCGATAGTGCCACCGCGATCAGCACCTGGCGCGCACTCACGCGCTCTGGCTCAGTGCTCGGCGTAAAGCCGGCGTCCGGCACCAGCTTTTCTTGTACTTTGCGCGTGATCGCCTGCTCGCGATACTGCGCGCTCAGCGCATTGCGGAAGTCGTCTTTGCTTAGCTCCGGATCGGCCCGACTTGGTGCAAGCTCGATCTCATAACGACGAAAGAGCTCGTCGATGATCTGGCCGACTTGGTCGGCGGCTTCGGTCGGCCCCGGCGTTGGCTGCAGCGTCGCGGTCGCTTCGGGCGTCGTGGTCACTTCTGGTGTTGGCGTCAGCTCCGCGGTCGGGATTACCGCTGCCGTCGCCGCCAGCGTTGGCTCCAACGTCGCCTCAGTTGTCGGCGTGAGCGTCGTTGTTGCCGTCGGCGCAATCACCGGCGGCGGCAAAAAGATCTGGCCTAAGTCGCCCACGAGCTCCTGATTGATCTCATCCTGGGTTACGGTGATGCCCTCGGCGTTGGCACCCTGCGTCTTCAACTCGCGCTCGATCCACTGATTAACCGTCTCTTCATTCACAGGTGCGTCGCCGATAGCGCGCACCTGCTGGTTGATGCCCGGGCTCTGCCCGGCGAACTGGCCACTGATCTGCGCGTTACCGGCAAAAAGCCCCAGCAATTGAAAATTCTGCGCTACCTGACGCGCAAAGGCGTGGCGCTGCTCTTGTCGGTAATCACGCGTGTTCAGCGTTGTACTGCCAACGCTTGCCACCGGTCGGCTCGGCACCCATACCTGATCGTAGATCAGGCCAGCCAGCAGCACTAGTATCACCGCACCTAAAGTGCCGCCAAGCAAGGCCCATACCCGCCGCTGACGCTGATCCTCGGCTAGCCGACGTTTCGATCTGCGACGCTCGGCTGTTACCGCAGCTGAAGCAGCCCCGCCCGTGCGCGCCGGGTTCTTCGGCGCGGCCTCCCGCCCTTCCTGCGATTTTTTCGGTGTCTCCGTCATAATGGCATAAAAAATGGCCGTCACCCGTATGCCATGCACGCTATGCACAGCAGCGGGGGCGACCATCGATAGGAAGCGACAACAAAACGAACACGTCAGCAGTGTCAGAAAGGAATATCTTCGTCACCAATATCGGGCGGCGTGTAGCCGCCGCGCTGGGGCGAGCGCGGTGTGTCACGTGGCGGCTCATAATCGCTGTCAGCGTTTTCACGCGTATTACGTCCATCGAGAATGATCATATCGCTGATCACAATCTCGGTGCGCGACCGCGTCTGCCCGCTTTGCTGATCATCCCAGGAGCGCGTCTGCAGACGCCCTTCCACGTAGACGCGACTCCCTTTTGCCAGGTATTGCTGGCAGATCTCGGCGAGTTTGTTCCACGCTACCACGCTGAACCATTCCGTCTCTTCGCGGGTCTCACCGTGCGCGTCTTTCCACTGGCGACTGCTCGCAACCCGAAAGGTTGCCACCGGACTCCCCGAGGGCGTGTAGCGCAGCTCCGGATCGACGCCAAGACGACCGATAATCATCACTCTGTTGAGATCTCGTGCCATCTGTTCCTCGATCGGAGCCCGCAAGAGCCGCTTAGGCCAGGGTAATGGAGCGACGACGATACCATCGTGGGCGTATCACGCACTCGCCCTGCCCCGTGACCTCTACCCCTAATCATCACCTTCTTCGACTAGCTCCTCATCCTCATCGTCGACATCGACGACATCTTCATCGCTCAACTGCGGGATGATGCCAGCGTTTTTCTTCTCGACTACGGTCACCAGGTGGCGCAGCACTGCATCGGTGAACTTTAAGGTGCGCTCGAGCTCCACGAGTTTCGCTGCGTTGATGCTGAAATGCACCAAAACATAGTAACCCTCACTGAACGAGCGTCGACTCGCCTCACCGCCGGCATATGCCCGGATCGGGTAGGCCAGCTTCCGACGCCCCCAGGGTGCCGTATGCACGACCTCGCTCATCGCGCCCCCGTTGTTCTCGATTGTTTGCCGTACTCGCTCGTTGACCGCATTAACCCCCTCCTCGTTTGCCTGGAGCGGGCTGATAATGTACATTAATTCGTAATCACGACGACGTTCGCGCACGCGCTTCCTCCTCTGGATATGTCCCGCTCGTCGAACCTGGCCCTACGTGGCGCTTCCAGCTGCGCGTGCTGGATGGTGCGGCGGAACAGAAGTCGTGCCGCACATTGCGGCATCTGTTCACAACATCGCGGCATTATAGCACGGGTGACCATTGCCTGCAAAGCTGCATCGTGGCTGCTACTTTAGCGCCGAATACACTGCCGCCCATTCAGCGAGCGTCACCGTCTCGGCGCGGCGTTCCGGGTCGACACCGGCCATCTTCAATATCTCCACCGCCCGTTCGCGCGACAACGGCTGACCCATAGCGGCAAGCCCGCCCGGCAACGAGTTCGAGAGCTTCTTGCGCGACTGCAGAAAGCCCGCTTTGATCACCCGAAAAAAGGCATCGATATTATCCACTTCAACGGCGAGCTGTGGCCGTCGCCGCAAACGCAACACTGCCGAGTCGACCGCCGGTGCCGGAAAAAAGCTCGTCGACGGCACCCGCGCCACGATCTCCGTCTCGGCATACAGTTGTACCGAGTGCGCCAGCACGCTTAGATCACCCGCACCCGCACAGATGCGCTTGGCAACCTCCCATTGCACTAGTACAACCATCAACTCCGGCGCGGGCTTGCCCTCGAGAAAGTGGCGCAATACCGGTGCCGTGATCGCATATGGCAAATTCGCCACCACCTTGTACTGCGTCATAAAAGCTTGTTGATCAGCGCCAGGCTCAGTACCTTTTACTTCCGGCTTTATGCGCTCCGCTCGCTGTTCTGCGCTCTGTACTCTGCGCTCTATTACTCCTGACTCCTGACTCCTGACTCCTGACTCCTGACCCAGCATCGCCGCCGGTGCAATTCGTAACACATCTGCCTGCACGACCCGCAACGGCGTATTGGGAAATTCGTCGGGCAGGCGTGCTGCGAGCCGTTTGTCGAGCTCGATGGCGATCACCAGGCCAGCGCGCTGTACAAGTTCGTAGGTGAGCACGCCGAGGCCAGGCCCAACCTCGACAACCAGATCTGCCGCTGAGAGTTCGGCGGCAGCGACAATCTGATCGAGCGCTGTGCTATCGATCAGGAAGTTCTGGCCCATACCGCGCGTTGGTTTGAGGTCGAGCGAACGTAATGCAGCGCGAACACGAGTCGGGGAAAGGTAGGGGTTCACTGTTCGATCGGCATCACAATGGTGATCACTGTGCCTTTGCCGGGTTCGGATTCGAGATTCGCCTGGCCACCGACAAGGCGGGCGCGCTCGTCGATATTCAACAGGCCAAAGGAGCCACGCCGTTCGTATGTACGCATTACGGCTGCTTTGTCGAAACCAATGCCATCATCACGCACTACAGTCATCAGGGTATTGCCGTCGCGGCTCATCTGTACCCAGACATGTTTAGCGCGAGCATGCTTGAGCGCGTTGTTTACCGCTTCCTGGATGATGTTAAACAAGGTTCCTTCGGTCTTCGTATCGAGTTGCACATCGTCGACTTGCGCGGCATCAAGGACGATCTGTGTGCCGTTGTTATTGCCTTTAAAGCGCTCGAGGTATTGCTCCAGGGTGACGCGCAAGCCCTGTGTCTCAAGCACAAGCGGGCGCAACTCAAACAGCATCGTGCGCACTTCATAGGTTGTGCGTTTCGAGAGCTGGCTGAGCTTATCGAGCTCTTCGAGCACCCGCGAAGGATCGCGCTCTAACAGACGCCTGATGAACTCAAGGTTCATTGTGATCGCTGCCAGCGACTGTGCCGGCCCGTCGTGAAGATCGCGCGCGAGCTGATGGCGCACAGCCTCCTCCTTCGAGATCAGCTTGTTGCGCTCCTCTTTCAGATCGAAGATCAGCTGGGCATTGAGCATCGCCACGATCGCATAGCTAGCCAGAGTCGTCAGCATATCGAGCTCCTCGCCGTTAAAGGCGGCCGGGCGCTCGCTTGCTACCAAGAGCAAACCATAGGTGCGCAGATTGGCGCGCATCGGGATGATGCATGCACTACGGCAGCCGCGCAGGCTCGTCAGCACATGAAGATCGGGCTCCTGGCCGACATCGGCGATCACCTGCGGATCAGGCGAGCGCAAGGCTTGCGCCAATTGGCCGCGGCTCACCTGTAAGGCGCGGTTCTGATCGGTTACTTCAATGCCCTCGCCAGCGGCAACATATAGCTCTTCGTGACGCCCGGTTGAAAGCAGTACAGCACCAACCCGAAACGACACTAGCTTACGGCTCTCGCGCAGTGTCGCTTCCAGCACATGGCGGTAATCCATTGTGGACGAGAGCGACGACGCAACTTCGAAGAGGGCGCGCGCTTTGTCGCGCTGGCCTTGCGCCTCGGCCAGGGCGCGTTGCCGCTGCTCTTCAGCCACCGCCACGCTCTGGCGATTGTTCGCCGACCAGCGCTCGGCAAGGCCGCTTGTGATCCACGGGATGAAACAGAGTGTAAACCCTTGCAGCATTAGCGCAAGATAGTCGAGCATACTCGGCATCGCGTCGATGCCCAGAGTACGCCGCCAGATCAATACCGCCGTGATATAGAAGATAGCTGCGAACAGGCCGGAGACGAAGCTCACAAAGGGCTGCTGGCGCAGCGCTGCCCCGATCAACGGCAACAAGTAGAGTGAAAAGAAAATGGCGCTGCCTTCACCGCCAAAGAGCGCCATTAATGAGATAAAAAGAATGTCGCACAGATACGCCCAGTGCAACAGCGGGTTGAACGGCGGCGCAATCAACGCTAGTGTCGAGAGCATGCCGAACAGCACATACCCCCAGAAGATCCAGGCTAACGGCGAGCTTGCGGCAGATATCGGCCACACTGCTTCTCCGCTGATTACCTGCGTCACCACGGCGAGCAACAACAGGATCAACCAGCGCGCAAAACGTATAGAAGCGGTCACCGCGCAGCAATTGCCAGCGACCGCTTACCAGATCCGATTGAGTGCCGTTAACCGTCGATACGTCCATGGTTGCCTGTCACAGCGTGCTCAGAGCGCTTTGAGCACGTCGAGGGTTGAACGCACTGCTTCAGCCGACTTCTGCACCAGTGCCGTCTCGCTTTCGTCGAGCGGCAGTTCGATGATGCGTTCGATACCGCCCGCCCCCAATACCACCGGCACACCAAAGTAGATGTCGCTGAGGCCGTACTCGCCTTCTAGGTAGGCCGCCACCGGGATAACTCGTTTCTTGTCGAGCAAGACCGCCTCGACCATCTGCGCTGTTGCCGCAGCCGGTGCGTAATAGGCGCTGCCCGTTTTCAACAGGTTTACGATCTCGCCACCGCCTTTTCGCGCGCGATCTACGATGGCCTGGAGCCGCTCTTCGGCGATGAACTCCGTCACCGGGATGCCCGCAATCGTGCTGAAGCGCGGCAACGGCACCATTTCATCACCATGTCCGCCCATCAGCATCGCCTGCACATCTTCGACCGAGACACCGGCTTCCATCGCGATAAATGTCCGGTAGCGCGCGCTGTCGAGCACGCCTGCCTGGCCCATCACCCGATGCTTTGGAAAACCGCTGACCTGTCGTGCCAGATACGTCATCACGTCTAGCGGGTTGTTCACCCATAATGATGATCGCGTTCGGCGAGTGCGGAGCCACCTGGCTGATACAAGCGCGTGTGATGTCTGC